>SKPJ01000093.1 GCA_007119595.1 Myxococcales bacterium | reverse complement strand
TCGTGGTCGTGATGAGAGTGATCATCAGTCATTGAATTGCCTTGTCGGACAAGGTGGCTTCACTGTGTCCAAAGAAATAAAACAAGCCATCAACTCGAAATTGTATTGATTATTCTACAATTCGTTGTCGAATATCCCGCAGCTATCAATTCTTGGGCTTGCCACTGTCGGCCGCCGCAGAGGTCGCACGGTGGTCGTGATTGTCACCGCTTCCGTGACCACGATGCATGAGAAAGTGAAGCAACGGACAAGCGAGTAGGAGCAGGAAGATAAGCGAGTTGCCCAGTCCCGAGAGCCCTACTTTTAAGAAGACGACGCCGGCGATGAGGAAGCAGCCAACCACCATCGCCACAGTCGTCGCGCGGCCCTTGAACCAATGTCCTGGAGGCTTCGCCTTGGAGAGCTCGTTACTCTTGTCGAAATTCGACATGATCGTTACCTCGGCAGTGAATAATCGCTGAAACCAGATTCATGCTGGACTCCGGCGGCCCACATCGAACGCAAAATTGATGCCACTAGACGCTTAGTCATCTAACTGAAACGCGGCACCGGCGAGATGAACCTGCCAGATTTTCGGTGGACCCGAGTGCAGGCGCAGGTTCACTACTTCAATTGAGGGGCGACCAAAAGATGGTGGGTTCAGCCGCCGAGACGGACGTTTCAGTGAAGTGATGAGGCGTTTGGCGTCCTCCGAGGTGGTCGATCTGTCGCAACGGGTGACGCGCCAACGAATTTCGGGTGGGAGTTCCACTTTATTGGCCACGATGCTCAGCTGGTCGGAGCAAAAAATGCGTTGCTGAACCTTTGGCGCAAATTATGCACCAGCATCTATAAGTCTACTTCCCGGCCTGGCCGGTTTTCGCTGTGGATATTCATCGTCACCAAACGGTTGCGTTCCTCGATCTCCCCACGCAGAATTCGTCGAGAATCAATCACCACGTCCGGGGGATTCACTGCTCCTCTTGTTCCTCCGTGGCATCGTCACCCATCATCTGCATCATCGGGCAGCGTCCTTGCTCCTCCATCATCTGAGTGTGCTGCTGCATCATCTGATAGAGTTCGTCGAGCTGTTCAGAATCGTCGGGTATAAAGTGTAGGCGGATGCCGCCGTCGATCTCTTCGGTTTCGACGGTCACATCGGTCATCATCTGCATCATTTGCCGGTGCATCTGACGCATCTCTTCGCTCATTTCGCCGTGCATCCGACCGCGGTGCCGTGGACGATCCTCGCCATGACGATGCCCTGGTCCGCGGTGCATCCGGTGGCCTTCGCGGTGCATCATATCGTGCCGCTGAGCAATCCTCTCGACGCGGCGCCGAAGCTCGTCGACATCGCCTGTAGTCGTGAACTCCATGGCCACCGCGTCATCGAGCTCAATGAGCTCTCGGGTGGTGCCCTCGACCTGCATCGGGCACATCTGCTCCATCATCTGCTCTCTGTCAGTACGGGAATCGGCACCCGTTTGTTCGTCGTCGCGATGGTGCGCGTCGTGATCGTCTGCTTGTTGCTGAGTTGGTGTCGGCTCCTGGGTCTCGGCATCACTGGTCGTGCTGCAGGCGCTGAGACAGATAAGAAGGACCATCGAAAAAAGGGCTGCACAATCTTGGAATTTCATCGTCTTCCTCCGTATTGCAGTAATGACGGGCATTGCGTTTTGAGTAGCAGTCGAAATGGCAAGCGAACATCGCGGAGTCGAAAGAGGTGCTCCTGACGCTTATCGCTTAAACACGGGCCTCGACCCGCTTGACGATGTCCAGGGACAGATCGGTATCCGAAACGGTGGAAAACCCCGCCCGGCGCACGTTGTCGACGGTCTCCCGGCTGATGTGGGCGCCCCAGAGCCGCGCCATCAGGGGATCGAGAAGCCGCATCAGGAACCGGAGCACGGGGATCTCGGTGAGGACGTGCTCCAGCAATAAGATCTGTCCCCCCGGAACGACGACTCTTCGCAACTCCCACAGCCCTTGCACCGGATCAGGGACCGAGCAGAAGACGAAGGTCGCCACCGCAGCATCGAAGTTGTTATCTGGATAAGGGAGATTCTGCGCGTCGGCGATCTCGAAGGTCCCGGCCACCCCCTCTTCGGCGGCCCGTCCCCTGGCCTGTTCCAGCATCTTGGGAGCGATGTCGGTGACCGTCATCTTCCGTTCGGCGCCGTAAAAAGGGATATTAGCCCCGGTCCCGGCACCGACCTCCAGAATATTCTCGCCCTCCAGGCGCTCCCACAGATCGCGACGCCACCGATGAGCTCGTCGCTCCATGGGCCACTGGGTGATATCGTAGATCCTGGCCAGCCGCTCGTATCGCCGACGGACCAGCCCCGTCTGTCGATCCTCGGTCTTGCGGGGGCGGTCGGCTTTCTTTTGGTCTCGTGAGCCGCGTTCTGACCGCGATGATTCCAGTTGTCCCATGGGGTCCTCGTGCTGACTCGAGTTGGCTTGCACGCTCCGCCATCGAAACTAAGGCCACAGTCACCGCACAAGACTGGACGGCTACCGAGCGAAGCGTGCAAACTTCGCTCCCCTGCGGCACAAGACACTCCGGGCCGCAGATGAGAAAGCCGTGCAAGTAGCTGATCCAAATCTCCAGAACATGCCTTCTCCCGTTCCGCACCGGAAGCTTCATTGTCTTCCCCCCGACTTCTTCCGGTGCCTGTTTCGAAGTCTCTCTGAGAGTTGTCAGTAAACCGAACGAGTCAAACCACTACCCAGCAGCGTGCGGAGAAACTCCCGATTTCTTCGTGTGACGAACCATCGCGCAAGTCATAGATGATCGAGGCTAATGAGCCTAGCCGATGCATCTGCGTTATGTGGGGAATCAGCGACTACGGTGCCGCCCCAGCCATCGCCTCCAGGCGTGCCGCGATGCACGCCGGCGTGGATATGGAGACGTCGGCGACCTTTTGTGCCGGCCGCAGGTTCGGCCGGCGAGCAGTTGGCCTGCTCAACCTGTCGGATCATCTGCTTCGCGGCGATCATTTGATGAATTACACCGACGAGCGCGAACGAGTCGAGGGCGAAGTGGACGCCCGCATCCGTAAACTCGCACTTTATTTGGCCACACTTCGCATCGATTGAGCAACTTGTCACGGAACTACACTCGAGTTTCGCCGGGGCAGGAGCATTCCTCGGCGAATTTTCATGGGTCGCTGGAGGTAGGAATGCGACGCATGAATCGAATCCCGGACCACTGAAACCGGCTCGGCCACGTCGGGGCTGAGCACACTCCCTCTCACCCGGATGAGCTTCCCCTATTACCCTTGAAACGTCGCCGCGAATTCGACATCGAGCCGACACGGAAATGACGTGTTGAATTGCTGCTCGAGCATTTGGCAGCCCCCTCCGGAGCAATCGATCTCTCCCAACTGGGTGCCCTCGGCATGCTCCCGCCCGTCGAAGGATCCTTCCGTGTCGACATGCCAGTTCAGGGTCGTTCCCGACTCTTCGTAACTTCCGGCAATGCGGTTCGGGCAGCTAAAATTAGAGCCGCTCAACGTACAGTCGAAGTTGGGCTGATCGTCGAG
>SKPJ01000003.1 GCA_007119595.1 Myxococcales bacterium | reverse complement strand
ATTCCCCACTCCCGTTGACATCGAGCTCAACGGAGAGGTGTACGAATATTGGGGGCGCGAACAAGACGACCCGATCTGGGATAGCGAAGTGCAAAACGCGCGGGGACAAATTCTCGAAATTGACGGTCCCCTCACAGAGATACGCTTCGACCCTGATCAACTGACCGTCGATGGGTTGAATAACCACGGCTTCGGTGCTTTTGGCTACCGCGTACAACAGCGCCATCCCGACACCGATCTGAGTGCGCTTTCTTCCGATGAAGAGAGCATCAATTTTTGGGCTCACGCCTACGACGGAAACCAGGTCCATTGGCTGCGAAACGGATACGACGACACCTTCGCACCGAATCCCACCTTCTACGAATTCGATGTGCCCCTGGAGTGGACCCAAACCGGCAAGATGGCGATCTTGGTGGCCGGCCATGGAGAGCACCACCCATACTTCGGAGAAGACGAGCATCCCGTGGCCGACGATGAAGAGCCCGAGCCCGATGAATGCGACCAGAACCTCACCGATTGTGGCGGCGAATGTGTGAATCTCGACGACAACCCGAACTACTGCGGGGACTGCGACATCTCCTGCGGAAACAACCAGGTCTGCGTAAACGGTACATGCGAAGACGACACCGCCGAGGTGGTCACGGAGGTGTTGGTGTTCTTTTGGCCCAGCACCAACTGGGGGGGGCCCGAGGGGGTACACCCCGTCGACGTACGCCTCAATGATACTTGGTACTCATTTCATGGCCGAACTTCGGATGACCCCAATTGGACGGTGGAGCTCAATGATGGCCGCGGGGAGGTCATCTATTTGAGTGAGCCCCTCGATGTATTGGAGTTGGCGAATGAGCAACTGATTGTGGATGGCTTGAATCTATTCGGCTACGGATTTTCTCATTACAAGATCCTGCGCAGCGATTCGGCGACCGATTTTTATAATATTCACGACGATCCGGATGGAGGGATCAATTATTGGGCGCATTCTACAGCCGGTCGCCTGATCGGCTACGCCGGATGGAACCAGATCATCGAGCCCAATCCCGAGTTTTATCTCTTCGATGTCCCTGCCAGCTATAATGACTCCGGTAAGATCGCTCTCTACGTGGCGGGCTACGGGGTGGATAACCCCAACTTTCCCAACGACTGTCATCCCGAGGACGCCGATGATCCCTGTCTTGATATGGATTAAACGCCTCATTACTTCAACGCATCCAGGACCGCCCGAATCACCGAAAGGAGTTATTTGTCCTGGCCGCAATGCGAACAAGTTAAGAGGGAGCGCTAAGACGCGGAGGCGCTAACACTCGGAAGCGCTAACACTCGGAAGCGCTGTACTCTGGAAACGAAATCGCGGGGCGCTAAGGCGCGAAGACGCTGTACGCTGCACACGAAAGATTCCGCTAAATCACGCTGATAACGCTGGGGATGGCGGTGTTGGGGGGGCTGCTCTTCCCCCTGGGTGCAACATCTCAAAGCATCTAATGTCTGGCGGCTGGCAGAAACAACCAACCACCTTCGAATACGCTGGATCATTGCCGAACCTGGGAGGCAACGACACCGGCCATCCCCGATGACCCCAAACCCACCACGGCGGCTCGCACCATTCTCAGCGCCCACAGCGTAGTTTAGCGGAATCTTTCGCGCTCGGGCGTTCAGCGCACCGCGTTCAGCGTTCAGCGCACCGCGTTCAGCGTTCAGCGCACCGCTCTTCAATCACCGGGAGCACCGGAAGCAAGGTATTCGGCGAGGACGGTAAAGGCGCTGGAAAAGTCATGACAGATCAATCCGTCCAGTGGCGCCTGTTGGTCCGATTCATAGGCTTCGGGGAAGAAGAATTCGAAATTACGAAGAAAGTATTCATATCGATGTCCCGACCAGCCGCGTCCCATTTCGGTCTTGCAAGATGGACTCACTGTCCAAGGTTGGTCGGGGCATGCGTTGGGGACCTCGGCGGGATCGACCTTTTGATAGGGAGCGTGAATGGACGCCGGCAGCACGGAATTGGGATCGATCGTTTCGACGCCCCGGCTGGCGGCGAGATTGTCCATAAAGTCCGCATAGAGATCATCAATCGACAGCAGACGACCTTCGTCGCCTTTATTTTCCTCAATCGTGCACTTATGCACTCCGCACTGGGTCACCTCGTTGAGTTCGCCGTCGTGACTGCAGTCGTTTTCGTCAGTGATGAAGACGACCCCCGTATTGGCGTCGGGCCGGATAAGGCCGGCGTTAGGATAGTCGTCGGGGTTGGCATCGGGACCGCCGGTCAAATCGTGGGAGAGCGCTTTGGTGACCGCGGCGAGCCCCTGCTCGATGCCGTAGCCGCGGGTTCCGACCATACTGGCGCAGGCAAAATCACTGCGGAATTCATCGATATCGACAGTCCCATTTTCGTCCTGGTAATCGGCGGCGCGAAATACCTTCGGAAGGTCGCGATAGGAGTCGGGATCGGGGAAGAATTCAGTCAAATGAGGTCCATCCGACTCGCAGTCCGCGACGGGGACCAAGAGATCTCCGGGCAGTGCACATCTTAACTCGGCTTCGTCGAAGTCCAGCAGATGGGACCATTCCTCGGGATCTTCGGTGCAGTCGATGGCGGTTTCGATATTGGCGACGACGGGATCTAGGTTTTTCGGGTTGGGATCCCCCGCTTCGGCTTCGCCAGCTTGTACGGCGGAGTCTTCGGGGCCGTAGACGCTGTGGGAACAGGCCGGATCAAAGCCCGGGATCGGTTGGGGAGTAGATTGAAGATGACCGGCGACGGCCACGGGCTCGCGATCGCATACTGATTGGTAATCCGGATCATCGCAATCGGCCATATGAGTGGTGGTGATCCCCATCTGGAAGTCGACATCCTGTTCGACAAAGACTTCCACCAACTCATCGATGCTGTCGCGGACGATCTCCTGAGAGCGGCACATCGATCCGCTATTGTCGATCATCCACAACAGGTCCAGTTTTTCCGATTCCGTGGGCTCTCCGGAATTTTCGGGCTCGCCGGGATTTTCGGGCTCGCCGGGGTTTTCGGGCTCGCCGGGATTTTCGGATTGATTGATGCTGGAATTCTCGATGGGCAAACAAACCGCGTCAATGCATTCGTAGCCCTCGTTGCAGTCGATGTCATCGATGCAGGGGTCGTCGGCCCCATCGCTGCCACTACAGGCGGCAATGAGCAACGCGATGGCGGCGACAATATATAGACGATAATTCTCTATTGTGGATGAGTTCTTCATGACTCTCCCTTTTCATCTTCATTAGTAAAATGATCTGTATCGGCGATGGATTGACCGAAATAAAAGGTCACCTTTTCAGTGGCCTTATCCCGGCCCTGTTCTTCGTTATATTCGCGTACCGTTTCGGCGAGCTCGCTGATTTCATCGCGAGTATTTTTGAGCAGAGCACGGACCTGGTCACGATGGGGATGTTCATCGTGTAGGTCGAATGAATAGGTGCTTCCGCCCACGGTTTCAGAAGGGAGGGTGGGGTTTGCCATTTGGCGCAACTTGATGCTCATCGCCACGACGACCGCCTGGAAATGATCGATGAGCGCCGCTTCCCAACCTTCTTTGGTGTCGCGGGGGATTACACAATGTGCGCAGACCCAGCGATTGGCCTCGTTTTGGGATACGCGACCCGAGTCGTGCAGCGAATCGATGGCCTCTTCGATGTGTTCGGTCTCCCCCCCTAGAGCATCGGTGATTTCGGCCGTCGATTGCGGTCCCGATCGATAGAGATGGACCCAGATAATCATGGAGAGGGTCTCTCGATCGGTGGCGGCGGCCATGGTGGCCATTTCCTCGGCACTGGCCGCCCGGTAGGAGCGAGAGCGCCTGGAGCCGGACTGAAAGACCAACCCCGTCTCCACCAGGTCGTTGAGGATGGACCGGACGGAAGCCCCGTCGTCGTAGCAAAACTCGGTCAATACCTCGGCGCGCTGTACCACATCGTTGTCGGCGATGAAGTCGTAGACCGCTTCCCACAGTGAGCGATCGCGCTCCGAAGCGCTCTCCTCGAGTCGCTGCACTTTGAGCTGATATGAACGCAGCGCCATGCCGAACATATCGGCCGCCACCTTGCGGGGTACACCCTGTTCCTCGATGGAGTTGGCCAGTTCCAAAAAGACCTGGTCTGCCACATGGGATAGCGGCGCTCGAATACCTTTCGCCGTCGCCAATTGAGCGACGAGAATGGTCGTCTGCTGAACAATGGTGTCGATTACGAATCGGCTGCTCACGGTGCGCCTCCAGGGGAAAAACTACCGAGCTTTTGTCATGGTAGTGCGTCAAAGAAGTGCTACTAGTGAAAAATCTTTCACCCCCCATAAACTGGCTCTTCGCCAGTGTGTCACGGCTCGCATGTGGGGCCGGAGACAACCCGGAACCGGTCAGTACCCGGAACCGGAGACAATCCGGAACCGGCGATTACCCGAATTCTTGAAGGGGCTTCGGTGTCAGACCACTAACTTATTGGCATTGAGTTTAGGGCCCATTGCTGACGACAAATTCCATCGGGCCATCGCGGTCAACGCGGACCGAGAATTCCTCGTCGGGCAACTCGGGACAGGTGGCCGAGGTTCCGTCGACGGCGATTCGGGAGGGATGAACTTCGAGGCGTTGGGCGAGGTGGTCTTTGATGGCCACCTGACGGGCCTGTTCCACCAGATCTCCGGAGACGCCGTAGATGGTGGCGATGGTGCCCTCAAACCAATCGTTTTTTCGAAATTCGGGGACCGATAGGCGGGTCTTATCGCCGTCGAAGCGAGATACTCCGAAGCCGGCGATGAATTGGCGATCTCGCAGAAAGGCCCGGCGCGGGCCGGGATCTCCCTGGGCGATACGGCCTTTGGGAAAGAGTAATTCCACGAGCCGCAGATCGGCCCACAACCGGTGGCCGTCGAAAAATTGGATATGAAAGGTGGGAAATCGCTCGCCGTCGGCGAAGTCTACGAGTCGGACCTCGACGCCGATTTTGCCGCTCGTCGGTGTCGGGGCGTGCAGCGTGAGGTGATCGATGCGGTGGGGATAGGCGACGGTGTCCGGTGAGATCTCATCGGACCACTGCTCGAGGCGGTCGTGTGGGATGACGTGGAGGGCGGCGTCGAGCAGAGCGGGATGGATCTGACCGATGGGAACATCGCCAGCGGCGGCATCGAGAACGGCGCGGCAACCGCTTTCGCCCATCTCCCCGGATTCGAGCAGTTGGAACGCCGGGCCGTGAAAGATGGCGCCCGTTTCGTAGGGGTCGTCCATCTCTTCGGTAGCCGGCAGCGGATCGAGCGGCGGTGGCGGTTCGGGCCATTCGGAGGCACAGCGGATCTGGCCGACGGCGATCTTCTTTTCGGGCGTCGACAATCGGACTTCAAATCCTTCGTCGGTATTCAGTGTTTCCGTGGTCACCTCCGTGGGACCGTCGATGACGGCCCAGCCGTGCAGATGGACGTCGCGAAGTTCCACGACCGGATCGCTGTGGCGATCGGCGGCGGCGGTGGCCAGCACGTCGGCGATGCTCATCATTGGCAGGGCAGGACGGGTAAACGTCGGGCGGTGATCCTTTAACCAGGTGTCTACGTCGGGGTCGAAGACCGTCGTCTCTTTTACAACATCGGTGTCCTTGGACCGTGCAGTGCCATCATTGGCGATCTTCATCCCCAGATCTCGAACCTCGTAGATTCGAGTGCCGTCGACCCAAAGCGAAGCAGTGGCTACGGCGTAGGGGGCATTACTTTTCGGCTCGGAGCGCTCGGTGATCTCCATATCCAGCATGACCGAGTCGTTTTCCGGAACGACCTGGCCGCGGTATTTCCAGGTGATGGCTCGATCGGTCAAGACCGGTTCAAAGCGCGGAAATTCGACATCTTTGTCCATTCCGGTGGCGAGCATATAACGCTGCAATAGTTGAAGCATCGCCTCCACGCCCAGCGAGCCGGGTTGGACCGGATCCTGGAAAAAATGAGAGCGAAAATACCAGGCGCCGGGATCGACGTCCTGTTCGGAGCGCAACCGGCCCAATCCAGCCTCACCGCCCTCGGGCCACCAGCCGGTGATTCGATCGAACATCGACAGCGATTCATCGAGGCCGTCCACATAGGGGTCGAGCGTGTGGGGGGCCGTCTCCTCGATCCGTTGGAGCAGCTCGTCGCCGGTCGCCAATCCGTCCTGCTGGGCGAGCGCGGCGGCCGGGAAGAAACCGAATACGGTCTCCATGGAGAAGACCAACTCGCCGTCGGCGTAGGTATCGACGTCGAAGCCGACGATGATCATCGAGCCCGATCGGCTGATGGAGCGAAGGTTGGATTCGGTTCGCAATATCGAGGTATCGGGCGTGACCTCGCCGAAGACCGTTCCCGTTCCGTCGAGATTTCGGAAGAAGAGCTCCGCGTCGCTGCTCAGCGCACATCCGACGTAGCTGGCGAGCCAACCGCAGGGCTGTAGGCCGACCTCCATGAGTGCGCAAAAGGGCATGGAGCCGGAATTTCCGTCATCGAAATACCACCCGTTTGAGGGAACGTCGTATTCGGCGACGACCCGCGAGTTCTTTTCCATCCCTTCTGGGGTGGCGTCGATTTCGGCGATCCGCGATATGAATAAATAGGGGGGATTGGGTAGCCGCGGCGCCCTGCGTGGGGAGTCGAAGGGCCGGTACATGGGGCCGAAGGCATTCGATGGTTTTCCCAAGGTGCAGGCCATCAGGGCAGCTTGATCGAAGGAAAATCCATCGACGGTGGCCACGGGCCGATCGCCATTTCGGCTCTTCGCCATTTCGGCGTCGATCCACTCCGGATGCCACTGAAGGGGCCAATCGGGCACCAGGCGCAATGCCAGTCGCTCGCAGTGAAAGGCCTTGAGTCCGTCCACCGTGCACAGCAGATCGGCGTATAGCGTTGGCTGCGGACTGTCTTCGATATGGCGCACGAAGAGTTCGTAGACCACCTCCTTGGAGCGCGGCGTCACCTGGCCGCGGCAGCGCATGGCACAGGGTTGCTCTACCGCGGGCTCAAAGCGCCAGCCGTCGCGCTCGAGGGTGTAGCCCAATCCGGCCAGATAAAAGGACATGGCCTGGGTACAGCCCTCGAGCATCAGGGTTCCCGGCATGCAGGGATCGTTTTTGAAGTGGCCGTCGAAAAACCAGGTATCGGGCGAGATATGTTGCACGGCCCGCAGATAACCGCGTCCGTGGGGCCCGCCACGTGGATCGAAATCCTGGACTTCGTCGAGAAAGAGCATCTCACCGAGCTGAAAGGCGGGCGTCGAGGTATGGGTCGCGGCGCGCTCGAAGCCCTCGCCAAAGCACTCCCGAACCCGTCCATCGGCAAAAGCCTTCAATTTGGTTTTGTCGAAGCGCCGCAAGTTCGGCGTCCTCGGCGGCTGCACTGGTGGCTCGGTCGGAGACTCCAGATCTCCGGGGCTCCACAATACGCCCTCGGAATTGGCCAACTCCTCGTCGCTGAAAAAGCCGGCCTGGCCGTTTCTCATACTCAAGCGCACTTCGCCGTCGATGATGCAGTCGTAGTGAAAAAAGAAGATTCGAACCTCACCCTGGCGGGCGTGCTCGTCGATATGGATTTCGTACTCCAGCGTATCTCCCGGCCGGGGCAATTCTCCGTGGAAGGTCAATTCACAGCCCAGCAATCGGTAGACCCGGCGGTCCTGGTTTTGGAAATCAGCACCCATCCAGGAAATGAGCATCAGATCGGCCTGTCCGGCCTCCACGGTGATCCCGACCGGCATGCGGCCGCGGTGCAGATACCAGGCCTGGTCATCGACGTCGGTTTCGGTCCAGATTATCCCCTTATTTTCCATCGCCCCCGCTTCGGCATCGATGCCGGTGACCCGGTCCACCAAGAGCAGGGGCGGCTCGGGCATGCGGACCTGGCGATGATGGTCGTCCTGGCGCGCAAACTCCGGTCCGAAGATCTCGGAGATGCGGCCTGAGGCGTGGGTCTTCAAATCTTGTCGATCAAATAGCGTTTGTCGCGCGTTATCGGTGGATTGTTCGTCTTGTCGCCCAGATCCCGGGGATGGGGGGGGGGGCGGTTGGGATGGAGTCGGTTGTGATGGGAACGGCACGGGCCGCGATGGTTGGATTGCGTTGCTCGAATTGGGGCCAGGACCCGGTGCCCGGCTCGGGCTCTTATGAATTTCATGTCGATTTTCGTACATCTGAAGAAACCACTGGGCGGCCTGCCGCTGTTGATCCATAAAATCTCGATGAAGTTCGGCGCGCTCGCGCAAAAACTCGTCGTGCATGGCCGCCATCTGGCCTTCTACGGTTCGAGGCTGCCCGCTTTGGGGTGGTTCGGTCGCCCGTGGTTCGGAGATCTGTTGATCCGGGATGACTTGCCCGGCGGTCTGGTGATTGGCGACTGGTTTGTGCGCCCCATTGGTGGGCACCGATTTCGTTTTGTGGACCGAACTCGAGGCGGAAACCGGCGCCTTCCCGTTTGTACGCAATGCCGGCACCGGCGCTGATGGCAAGGGCAGCACCGGGGGGAGCAATAGGGGTTGGCTTTGCTCCGAAACTGCATCGGGCGCTGTCGTGTCCGATGCAGTGACGCCGGCCGGTTGACTTCGGTTCTCGGTCTTCTGTCGGGGCAATTGTACGGGCGGAAGATGAGCGGGGAAGCGAAGTGTTTTCGGCTTCTTCTTTCGGTCTCGATCTTCGAATTTCGGCAGAGTGATCGCGTCGTCGAGACGGCTCATCAACTGCTCGTGGTCTATGTCGAGCCCGGCGGCGACGAGTTGGGCTGTGGCGTTGACGGTCTGGGTCAGTGAGTCGCGCCCGGTGCGGTCGAGAGAGACCGCCAGGTGATCTCGTTCGCCCAGGATTCGGCCGATCCAGCGGGTGCATCCGGCTCGTGGGCCGTGTTCGATGAATATCCGGACTCCGTCGTCGTAGGCCCGGTCGATCAATTTCGGAAAATCAACGCGATTCATGGCCTGGCCGACCAGGGCATCGGCCACTTTGTCGGCGTCGACTTCGTAGTGATCGAGTGTGGAATGGGTATAAAAACGAACGCCCGGTACCGGTTCTGTAGGCCGGTGATGCATTTCGTGCCACAATTTTTCGACCGGTCGGGTCGCCGGGCAGTGCATGGCGATATTATATCCCAGTGGCCGGGCCCGTTTTTTGCCGATTCGTTCGATGACCCGGGCGCAGGCATCGGCCGCTCCGCCGACGACGCAGTCTCCCGGGGCGTTGACGATGGTGATATAGCAGTGCTCTTCGTCTTTCACTGCTGCTTCGACGACGTCCAGCGGTGCGAGCACTCGCAGGGTCTGCCAGTCGACGTCGCCGTCGTCGGTGAGGTTCCAGGCCCGTTGAACGGTTTGAAATTGGCCACCCAGCTTTTGCTCGAAGATGGCTTCGCTCTCCAGATCTTCATAGAGACCATCGAAGTCATTCCAGGCGCCCATGGCGAAGAGGGCATTGGTCTCGCCGGCGCAGAAACCGATCACCGCCTCCGGCTCGATCCCGAGCAATCCCCGGCTCAATTGGGCGTGGATCTGGCATAAAAAAGAGGCGCCCCATAATTTTTTTCCCGGCCCCGGCGTCTCGCCGGTGGGCCGGCGATAGATCCAGCCCGCCGCCCGATCGACGGCGCGGCAGCGCGCGGCAAAGGCGTCGGCCAATTCCGGAATCGCCAATACCAGTTGGCGGCCCATGCCATTATAGGAGCCGGCGGGACCGGTGAAGACAAAGGCCGTTTCACCCTCCAGGGAACCGTCGCCGACGTAGACCCCACGGGCAATCTTGGAAAATGATGGCCGGTCCGGGAGTTCGTCGAGACCGTCGATGGCCGACTGTTGTCGGGCCAGGAGTTCCTCTTCACTTCGAGCGACGATGACCAGACGCATCGGGCCACCATCCGATGTATCACCGTTTTTCATCGCCTGGCGAAGCTCGTCGTGATCGGCTCCACTGTAGATATGGAGGCGCGGCGCAGGGGACTCCAAGAGGGCAGATGCCGGGCGGGATGTCGGGGCCTCGATGGTCGTGGAGAGCCGGTCTCCTGCCACCGTTTTCATCGATATCGACGCCCGTCGCCGTCGGTGATCGGGAAGCCAGGGCACGGCGGGCTGTTCCGGTCGTGCTGGTAAGGCGCGGCGTGAGCTGGCCTCCACGGCGGCTGCGATGCGCAATAGTCCGGACGTGGCGTGGGAGTGGCCGAAGAGCGGCGTCAAATCGGGAACCGACCATTGCTCGTCGCCGGACACTTCATCGGAGCGGTCTGTTGCGGCGGGAAATACGGCGTGGACCGTATCTCCGTCGCGACGAGCGTCGTCGAGGCGTTTTAGGACCATGGCGACGGCGGCGTCTCCCGGAATCTGGCGCCCTTCGGGCAACACGTCGGCGGCCGCGGCGCGGTGGACGGGCTCGCAACTGAGGTCGACGGCACCGACGACGGCGGCGTCCAACTCGCCACTTCGAAGGGCGCGACAGGCCAGATCGAGGGCGATCATCCCCGACAACTCCTCTCCGGAAAGGGTCAGGCTCGCCCCTTTGAGGTCGAATTGGCTATTGAGTCGGTTGGTCACCAGATTGGGCATCGTCCCCAGAACTCCGGCGGCGTCCAGCGCTTCGATCAGCCCGTCCCGGCGATCCGAGTCGCCGTCGACGAGCTTTTCACCGAGCCGCCATCGCACCAGATAGCGGGCGATTTCGGCGTCGCATTGCATCCCCAACAGGATGCCCGTCTCCTCGTTGGGAAGTGCGCAGATGGTATCTTCGAGTTGGAGGGTGGCCTCCAGGATCATCAATTGCTGGGGTAGCGCCTTTTTTAGATCCAGGGGCGGAAATCGCACCTTGCCGAGGTCCAGATCGATGGATTGTGCGCGGCCTGTGGCGTCGTCGTCGAGTCGGGGCTCGCCGTGAAAAAGAGCGCGTGCAAAATCGAGTCGGTCCTCGCCATCGGCGGCGACGACGCTGATGTCGACCACTGCCACCGATCGGTCATCGGCGCCCTGTTGCAGATCGACTTCGACGGGCGCCGAGGTCTTTTCGGGGAGCCACTCCTCGACGATCAGATGGGCATTATTTCCGCCGAATCCGAAATTGTTGATCGCCGCCCGCCGGGGACCTTCGCATTCCCATTTTTCGGACTCCAAAAGGGGGCGAAAGGGGCTGTCGTCGAGGGCGTCGATGGGCTCATCGGCGTTGAGCGTCGGGGGACGAACCCGGTGGTCGATGGCGGCGATTATCTTGAGAAGCCCCGCCGCTCCGGAGACCGTGATAAGATGCCCCAGATTGGACTTCATCGACGCGACGGGCAGGGGTTTGTCGACGTCGTCGAAGACGGCGGCCATACTCCGGATTTCCGTGGTGTCACCCAGTGCGGTACCGGCGGCGTGACATTCGATAAGGGATAGATCGGAAGGGGTGAGTCCCGCCGTTTCGTAGGCCCGTTTCATGCTCCGGATCTGACCGTCTTGAGAGGGGGTCAACAACCCGCGGCTGCGGCCGTCGTTGGATAGCCCGACGCCGCGAATCACACCGAGAATCGAATCGCCCTGGCTGACCGCATCTTCAAGGCGCTTCAAGACCACCACGGCCGCGCCTTCGGCGGGAACCAATCCGTCGGCGTCGCGGTGAAAGGGCCGGCTCTGGCCGGTGCGGCTTATCGCCTGGAGAGCGCAAAACCCGATGCGCAAAAAGAGGTCGTCCGCCCGGTTGATACCGCCGGCGATCATCAGATCTGCGTCGCCTCTCTGCAGCCGGTTGCAGGCCAATTTGATGGCATATAATGACGAGGCACAGGCCACGTCCAGACAAAACGAGTGGCCCTCGAATCCCAGCGCCCGGGCCACCAATTGGGCTGGAAGTCCCGACATGAATCGATTTCTGGCATCCACTTTGGCCCGTCGCGGCCAGTCGTTTTGCTCGCGCCACACATTTTCCGCGAAATCGGCGAGCGAGTGGGTGGGGTAGCTCTTATTGCCGAAGATCACTCCCCCGCGGCCGGTGGTGGAGCCCAGATCGTATCCCGCACCTTCGAGCGCCTGACGTCCGGCATATAAACCCCACTGAAAGACCGGGTCGAGGTCTGTGAGTTGGTCGGCCGGCAGTTCAAACCCCTGGGGGTCAAAAGAGTCGTCGAAGCCCCGCACAAAACCGCCGCGATCGGTCCAGGTCGCATCCGGCGCCGGATCTTCGGCCTTCGTGGCGACAAACTCGGAGTCGACGCCCCAGTAGCCTTCGGGAGCGCTCGTAATGGCGTCGTCACCGCGGGAGATGATCTCCCAGAGGGCGTCGGGGCTCAATGCACCGGGCAATACACAGCCCTGTCCGATGATGGCGATGGGGGAAAAGGCAGTCATTTGTGATCACCCTGGGAAATTCACCAAAACTGGTCAGAAAAAACAACTCATCGAGCCCTGTTTAAGCCCGCTTGATACGTTCGAGTTGGGTGCCTACCGTGTACCCTTACCGGCGTGTAAATCCAAGTAGGGCTCGCCCGTGAGGCTTTGGTTCCCGGCGTCCGGTTCCGGCTTCCGGCGTCCGGCTCCCGGTTAGGTTCCGGGTTCCGGTTCCAGTTCCGGTTCCGGGTTTCGGCGTCCGGTTCCGGTTCCAGTTCCGGTTCCGGGTCCGGGTCCGGGTCCGGGTCCGGCTCCGGCTCCGGCTCTCGGGTAGTTTCCGGTTCCGGGTCCGGGCTTTGGTTTTTGGGTGTTCACCGGCTCTGCAGTTCGACCTGCTCTGTGGAGCAGCCGCCGCGGCCGGCGTGCCAGGTGATCTTGAGGGTCCCCGT
>SKPJ01000126.1 GCA_007119595.1 Myxococcales bacterium | reverse complement strand
TTCTTCGAAGCGCTCTTCGAAGCGGCCGAAGGCAAATACCAATGCCGCCAGCACCGCCCCCAATAGGAGTACCCAGGGAATCCGCCACAACCACCAGACGCCGTCCACCTGCTGCATCTCGGGCCAGATGCCGGTGGGATAGACCGCCAATGCCACCAGAACCAGGGCTGTCATATGCCACAGATAGATGGTCATAATCCGCTGTCCCACCGCGGTGACCACCGCCCACACTCGAGGCTTGTGCAACCACCGATTTACGGGCTTTCGCAGGGCCAAGCAGAGTCCGATTTGGCCAAAGGCCAACACCACGAGCGCCACACTGGGCGGCAGGTCGTTGGGATGCTCCTCAAATCCGGTGCCCACCATGCTCAGCGGATAATCCAGAACGTGGGTCAGGGCGAGCAATAAACCAAAGGCCACCACGGCCAGCCCGACGCCCCAGATCCCACGTCGCGGAAATCGGCGCTCGTACCAGAAAAACCCGGCCTGATGAATGGCTCCCCATACGAAGATAAAATTCAGCCAGACCACCCATCCCACACCGGCCCGAGCCAGTCCATCGACGGCGACAGAAAGCCCCACAAACCCCGCCAGTGCCAAGGCGCCGAACCGCTGATGCAACCACAACGCCGCCGGAGACAGAGCGACGACGCATAGATAGGCCGCAAGAAACCAGATCGGAAAAAACGCCGCATGAGAGGCCCGGCTGACCAGATTTGTCGACACCCCGGCGGCGTCCAATATCAGAGCCACCGGAATCCAGACCCATACGACGACGAGCAAGGGCCGAAGCAGGCGGCGAGATCTCTTCCGGAGCCAATCTACGTAGGTCTCACCCCGCTCTTTGGAAGCCCTCCAGCTTATGGCATTGGCCAGTCCACCGACGAAAAAAAAGACCGGCATGACCTGAAAAAACCAGGTCAGCCACCGGGCTTGCTCGACCACGCTGTGGACCAGACGAACGCCGTAGGAATCCCCCACCACAATGATATGAGGCGCCAGCCAATGGCCGAGGACGACCACTACAATGGCCGCCACCCGGAGCCCGTCAGCGAGGCGAATGCGATCGTCGGGCGTGCGTTCTTCAACCTCGGCCGCTCTCTCCTCAAACCATTTCCACATGTCGGGCCATCAAAAATCGAACATAAACTGCATCCCCAGATAGGGCGAAACACTACCCCGCGTGGGATGGTCGACGAATACCCCGCCAAATCCGGCGAATGTGGGCGTTCCCCACTCCATCATGGACTCCGGAACCTGCCAATTCCAGACCAACCCCACCGTATCGCGGGTGATCTCCATCTCGCGCACCACGGCGCGCTCCCAGCGCGCACCGACGATGAGGAACCCATCGGCAGCTCCCTCACCGAACATATGCAGATATCCCACGGTGGGACGGGTCAAGAACAATGTGTCCTCCGGGGCGAAAAGCAGGTCGAAATAGGGCTCGTAATAGGGATCGTCGAACTCCATACCCATTCGGTGAACTGACGTCTCACCAGTGATGACGATGGGGCCGACGAGGGCCTGCGGCGTAGCGCGAAGCTCCATCCGCCACCCCAACGCCGATTGGCCCAGACTCTCATCGGCCGCCCGATCGAGGGCGTCGTCACCCCAATCCGGATCACCTCCCTCCAGACCATCGCTGTCGGGGACGAAGAGATAGCCAAAGGTTCCAAAATAATTCTTCACCTGCGCCGAAGCCCGTAGGTTGAGCACCGCCACCGGCAAGATCTCGATATACGGTCCTCCCCAGGCGTAGGCGGGACTAAAGCCCGTCGTCACACCGGCGTCGAGATAGGTCCCGTCCAGCAGCGCATTTTCACTATCAAAAAGGGGCTGACGCACCGCAAAATCGGAGAGCAGGCTCAACCCTGTCGGAAAGGCCCGAATCTGTACCAGTGACTCATGACGCAAATGGCGCTCCATCGCGTCATCGTGCTCCACCTCCATCGCCTCTTCCGACGTCGCCGGCGAATCGTCGGCAACGAGCTGCTGAGTTGCCCCGAAGAAGATCACCAACCCTGCCACTGCTGCGCTCAACCACCGCCGATACGACTTCATTACCGCCTCCCGAATATCACTACTGTTAGACACCCCTTGCTCCACCATGAGGAGAAGAGGCGTCGCGTCCACTTATTCGATTTCTCACCTTTTACTACCACCACCCGGAAATTGATACCCCTCGAAGGGTGGGCTCCACAACGAATGATTTTACCATTCCGCCCTCATCTGAGCCCTTGGATTGGGAATTAAAAAATGTCCACCCCGCTCCGGCACCGATGGCGGCGATGCCGACGCCGAGGAGGACGTACTGCGCATTTTGATAGGTTTCGCCGCGATCGATGAGTTGATTGTGCCGATTGGGGTCGAGGGTTCCCTGTTCGCTCTCTTCGTCGATCTGACCTTCGACACGGCGCATCAACACGGCCATTACGGCGCCTCCGGCCATTAAAGCCGCTCCCACCCCCATCAGCGAATAGGCCCCCATATTCGACCTTCGCTCATCGTAGTCGATGGCTCCCGTCGACGCAGGTCTTCGCCCGGGCGTCACCGGTGAGTCCTGTGCTTCCATTTTCGGTGGCGGCGCCGAGGCCTGCGGCGCCTCACTGGGTGGCCGCTCTTCGGGCCGTATCTCCACCAATTGTCCCTCCACCAATTCTACATCATCATCCCACAATAAATCGCCGCTTTCGCCGACCGCCACATGGTATACACCGGGGCGCATCCCCCGGCGCTCCACAATCCCCTGCCCGACGACGACGCCCTCCAGGCGAATCGGCATATCATCCCGCGGCGCTTCCACCACCAGATGGGTCTCCCCCATGGACTCCAATTCATCAAAAATCTCCTCCACCTCCCGGCGAAAGGACACCACCGGGTCGGTGACGTCATCGATCCGCCGCTGAACGCGAATCGGGTCCTCTCCACTGTCGATATCCAGGATATCGATGCTCACCACCAATCCGCCGGCATGCTCGGTGACCTCGCCGAAGATCAATACCTGGCCGTCCACATATTGTCCCATCTGCCGCAGGCAGTCCGTCTTTTGAGGATCACATCCGACAATGAGAGCAATCTCATCTCGTTGAATCGCCGCCGGATTGGCCAGTGCGTACTCGCCGTGCTGCTGGGCTTCGCGGCGCAAGACACCGGATAGAGTCTCCAACAATCCGGGATCGATTCCGTCACCCTTTAACTCGAAGACCGCCACATCGACGCGCTCCTGCTCCGGTGTCTCCGCCCACAGGTTGCCGCTAGCGATGACCAGGGTGACCATAAATGCTCCCAGTGCGACCCCGATGCGAAAATTTGTCGTCATTGCCTGTTCCGTATTCCAATTTGTGCCATTGGCGTCGGAGAGTATAAGCCTCCCATATTTTGCCGTAAACAACCCCCTACTTCTGGGTGTAATCCATCCCCGTCGATTCTCGGTTGCGAAGCAGCAGACCGAATCTGACGGTGTCGCGACTCCCTGGCGGTGGCGCTGCCACAGCTGCGGTCGTGCTCCTTGTCAGGTTTCGCCCTGCTGCTCCGGCCCTTCGACCG
>SKPJ01000503.1 GCA_007119595.1 Myxococcales bacterium | reverse complement strand
TCTCCGATTTGTCGACAGTCGATCGCGTGCGATTACAATCGGCGATCCGTGAGACTCAGCCCCGTCAGACTCTCAGCGCCATGCTCGAGATCGTCGACGAAGATGAATCGGCGGATGCATAGATATTCGACAACCTCAGCTTAGGTATGCCCTGCGGATGCTGATGCTCGATGAGAAGCGATCGACCCACGATCGGATCGAGCACAAGTCTCCGACGAGAGGTGTTCTCTCTATCCACGGACTCCGGGAGTAACCATGTCGGCCCACGATTTCGACTTTCTGGAATATATCAATCGACGCAAAGCCCCCGAAAGCGGTCGCGAGGAAAAGACCGGCTTCGGAGAATATGCCTTTGCCGGAGATCTGCGAGTATTGCGCCGCCTCGATAGCGCACGACCGGTGCGGCTGGTGGTGGAGGCCACGGTCCGATTTTGGAAGGCGATCCAAAAAAGCGAATTATTGGGGAGCAGCGTCAAGGTCAGCCGACGCCAATTTCCCCAACTCCACAACCTGGTCGTCGACTGTGCCAAAACCCTCGATATCGCACTTCCCAACGTCTACGTCTCTCAAAATTTGACCAGCCTCAACGCCGGCACCTACGGGACCGATGACGAGGCGTTTATCGTGCTCAACTCCGCACTGGTCGACCGCTTCGACGACGACGAACTCAAATTCGTCATCGGCCACGAATGCGGTCATATTCAGAACAACCACGTCGTCTACCGCACGGCCGCTCAGTTTTTGGCCCAGGGGGTTATCACCTTCATCAAATGGGCCGTGGTACCGGCCCGGGTGGCCCTCAACAGTTGGAGCCGGCGCGGCGAGATCACCTGTGACAGAGCCGGTCTCATCTGCTGCGGCGACGAAGAGGCCGCTCTGCGGGCGATGATGAAATTGGCGCTGGGCAGCAAAAAACTATTCGAGGAAGTTGATCTGGAGGAATATATCTCTCAACTCGACGACCTCAAAGAAGGGGTGGGCCGTTTTCAGGAATACCTGGCCTCCCATCCCTACTTGCCCAAACGCATCAAGGCTCTGCAGATGTTTGCCGAAAGCAGTTATTATCGCGAGCTTCTGGGCGAGACCGGCGGCGATCCCCTCGACGAGGTCGATCGCGCCGTCGAAAAGGTCATTCAGGTGATGTGAAAACGCTGTCGGTGACGATATAGAGAACAAATCGAATTTATCTGCGCTGCAAACGAGGCCCCAAGCCATGACCGAGGCGACCCCCATCAATCGCGATCACGTCGCACAATTCTACGAAGAGCTGGCGGAAGTCGCCGGTGAAACGGGACTGCACTCGCTGAAAAAGGAAGTGGTGCAAGAACGGCTTCCCGCACTGCGAAGCGGGGAGGTCACGCTCGTGGTGTTGGGAGAGTTCAATCACGGCAAGACCACGGTGGTCAACTCCCTGCTCGGCGAAGACGTACTTCCCATGGGCATTACACCGACGACGGCGGTGATCACCCATCTGGTCCACGGCGAAGAACCGGCGGCCCGCGTCAAGCCGCCGCGCCAACAAGAATTTCAGGACCTGCCCTACGAGCAATTGGGCCAGGCCATCCAGGACGTCACCGAGGACGGCGAAGAACCGGAATATGTGGAGATCGCCCATCCCAACTCCTTTTTGGACGACGGTCTGGTGCTGGTCGACACGCCGGGGGTCAATGATATCTCGCGCCAAAAGGTGGAGATCACCTACGGATATGTCCCCCGCGCCGATGTCATCTTATACGTCTTGGACGCCACGCAGGTGCTCAAAAAAAGCGAGATCGTCTTCATCCGGGAACGTCTGTTGCGGGCCAACCGGGAGCGAATTCTCTTTGTCCTCGGCAAGGTCGACGCCCTGAGCGAGGAGGAAGCCCGAGAGGTCGAGGCCTATGCCCGCCAGCGCTTGGAAACGCTGATTGGACCGGTGGAATTATTCGCCTTTTCGGCCCGTGACGCATTGGAGAAGCAAAAAAAGGGCGAAGAACCCTCCGATACTTTTCAGGGCTTTCGCGCCTACGTGCGCCAATTCGTGCGCGAACAAAAAGAGGCCATCGTCCTCGACAGTGCGCTGGGAGGCGCCCTGCGCATCGCGGCGATGATGGAGCAAAATCTGGCGATCAAAAAGCAGGGCTATCGGCTGGAAAAAGAAGATCTGGAGCAGCGCATCGCCGCCGTTCACGCAAAACTTCGGGAGTCCCGCCGCCTCATCGCCCAAAACCTCGACCGCGTCGACGAGCGCGTCGGCGGCATCGCCGCCACCACCCGCCACAATCTTCGGGTCTTTACCGAAAATTTCGTGGAGGCCCTGCCGATTCAGATCGAGCGCGCCGACGCCAAGGACGTAAAGCGCTATCTCGCCGATTGGATCCAGGACTCCTACAAAGAATGGCTGGAGGAGGAGGGACAGGAGATCGCCGACAGCCTCGAGGAAGTCGCCGAGGAGATCATCGAGATCACCAACCGCTCCCTTCGGGAAGTCGTGGGAACGCTGCGCGAGGAATTGGGATTGCACGAATATCTGGATCTCGATGTGGACACCATCGGCTACGACGTCAGCGTCTTCGCTCTGGGTACTCTGGGAGTGTCGATTTTATTATTCGCCAACGCCCTCGTCGGCGGCGTGTTGACCCTGGCCACTCCGGTATTGGCGTTTTTTTTAAAGGGCAAGGTCGACGACAAGATCAAGGAGCGAGCCCGCGAAGAGGGCGTCAACTCCATTCGCCGGGCCAGCGAATTGATCGAAGAAGAATTGCTCAGCATGATCCACGACTACGGCGACCGGCTCAAAGAATTTATCGAAAACGCCGGCGACCGCCTCTACGGTCAGATCGAGGAAGCCCTGGAGCAGGTCCAGCTCGAGACCAAAGACGGACCGGATCGAGAGGGGCTTATCGCCACCGTCGACGAGCGGCTCGCCCGGGTCAAAACTCTGAGCCGCCACATCGAAGCGGCCCGGAATAAGATCTGAGTTTCCGGGTTTTTTATCCCGGGCTTACCACACTCCCCAGTAGTGTTCAGCGGCCGGCCCACCGCCCGACCCCACGACCTATAACTCCATGAAGTCC
This sequence comes from Myxococcales bacterium, assembly GCA_007119595.1. Classification (GTDB taxonomy): domain Bacteria; phylum Myxococcota_A; class Bradymonadia; order Bradymonadales; family Bradymonadaceae; genus SLJM01. Next base: position 500 of record SKPJ01000503.1, on the reverse strand, counting down.
CGACGTAATAAGCCCTTCGAGCTGGTCACCGATTTCGAGCCCAAAGGCGACCAGCCACAGGCGATCGAAGAACTGGTCGCCGGCCTCGAGCGCGGTGACAAACACCAGACACTTCTGGGGGCCACGGGAACCGGCAAAACCTTCACCATCGCCAACACGATCCAACGGGTCTGCCGGCCCACCTTGGTGATGGCCCCCAACAAGACTCTGGCCGCCCAGTTGTACAACGAGTTCAAAGAGCTCTTTCCCCACAACGCCGTCGAGTACTTCGTCTCCTACTACGACTATTACCAGCCCGAGGCCTATATCCCTTCGTCGGATACCTTCATCGAGAAGGATTCGGCGATCAACGACGCCATCGACCGCATGCGCCACAGCGCCACTCGGTCACTCTTTGAGCGCAACGATGTCATCATCGTCGCCTCCGTCTCCTGCATCTACGGACTGGGCTCCAGCGAAGCCTATATGGATATGCTGCTCTTTTTGGAGGAAGGCGATAT
>SKPJ01000280.1 GCA_007119595.1 Myxococcales bacterium | reverse complement strand
CTGCACTGAGGAGCGCCGGACGGATTGATTTTCGTCCCGGTTATAATTCGTGGATTTCAGCGCTGATGCCGTCGGGTCCGTCGTTGTCGGCGCCTCCACTGCCGCCAGATCCGGCATTACCGAGGTCGAAAGTAACATCTGTGGAGTCAACATCGGCCGCCGAATCGTGGAGAATTCCGACCGATGGGCCGCCTTCGCCGCCGGCTCCCCCGCCGCCTTCGCCACCGTCGCCACCAGCTCCGCCGTCGCCACCACTGTGACCGGTGCCAGTGGTGTTGTTGTCACCTATAGATTGACTCTCCCCGTCACCGCCTTCGCCGCCGGCTCCTCCCTCGCCAGAAGACCCGCCGTCACCGCCGTCACCACCGTCGCCACCGTCACTGGTTCGAATCGTAGTATCGCTAACCTCCACGGAAGCGGAATGAATCAGGATTCCGATGGAGCCTCCAGCCCAGGTGCCGCCTTGACCACCGCCACCGCCGCAGCCGCCAGTGCCGCCGCCACCGCCGCCACCGCCGTTGACAGAAGCGCAGTCGTCGAAACCGCTCACCGAAAATTCGAATCGAAGGGTTCCGCCGCCACCACCGCCACCACCGCTTGATCCGGGACGACCTGCTGTTCCATCGTCGCCGCTCTGCCCGCGGTAATAGGGAAGTGCCGTGGAACCGTCGATGAGCAACTCTGCTCCCGACACCACAGACTCAGCGTCCGTTCCCGCTGCGCCGTCCGAGCCTGGCGCTCCCGAATCGCCACTAGAGCCATCTTGGGTAGTAGCGGAACACCCGGACTCGACAGTTGGGTCACCACCATCGCCGCCCTGCGCTCCGTCGATGAGGCTATTGTTGACCTCGATGGCCTCGGCGCTATCGCCGTCGTCACCTGGATCGCTGGACGCACCCCCGTCTGCATCACCACCATTGCCACCGTCGCCTCCGGTATTGGGATCATCTCCAGTACCGCAATCACGAGAGGCTCCACTTCCACCCAACCTGTCGTTCCTATCACCGGACTGTGCGTTCTGTCCGTCGACGCCATCCAGTCCAATACTTCCCGACGAGCCCGATTCGCCATCGGCGCCGCGACCGACGATCAATTCGGTATGCGTTATATCGACATGACCATCGTTGTCGTACAACACAATGCCGACAGCGGTTCCGGCGACGAGGTCACCGTCGATTTCCTCTGCGTCAGCGTCGTCTGTCTCGATGGTGAGCAGTTGTAATTCTATATCTTCGTCAATCCCGACGATTTCCACTGGCCGGTGGCCATTGTCGACGTTGACTCCGGAGATGATCGTTTCATGGTCCAATCCCCGCTCCCACTCGCCGTTGCCGAGGTCGTTGTATCCACCGTACAGGCTGATGCTGTCCGTGAGTTGGATGGTCTCGGAGTAGAGCCCACCGGTGATATAAACCTCGCTGCGATCATCTTCGGCAGCGGCCAACGCGATGCCCTGCGCGATGGTTTCAACCGGGTCGGTCGGGGTACCATCTGCGCCGTCGTCACCATCGGTGGAGACGAAAATAGCAACCGAGGCGTCTCCATCGACTCCGTCGCAATTGGCGTCGCCGAAGTTTTCGGGATCTGGAGAATCGACCGGTCCGCATTCGCAGCCTGTCTCGGGATCATCGTCCTCGGTTGAGAAGTCGTCGTCGCATTCGGTGATATGACAGCTTCCGTCGACGCACTCTCCCTGTCCATTTTCGATCTCGCAGGCATTGTCGCATTCGCCGCAGTGGTCGTCGTTATCCGTCAAATCCGTGCATATGCCGCCGCAGATATCACTGCCGCCATCGCCGGAGCACTCACAGGTGTTGACCTCTAGATCTGGATTCTCTTCGGCGAGAGCACAGCTCTCGATTTCGCCACAGCTAAAGCCCTGGAAGAGTTCGCAGTCGACGGTGCGCTCGTCGCCGCAGTTGTCGTCGGCGGTGAATTCGCCGCACTCGACACCGAGCCGTGTACAAAATTCGTGATCACTCTCCTCATCACAGGGTTCACCGGTGTCCTCGGTACCGGTATCCTCAGCGCCGGTGTCTTCGGTGCCGGTATCCTCAACGCCGGTGTCTTCAGTGCCGGTGTCTTCGGTGCCGGTGTCCTCAACGCCGGTGTCTTCAGTGCCGGTATCCTCAACGCCGGTATCCTCAACGCCGGTATCATCAGTACCAGCGTCCTCGATGCCTGTGTTATGGTCTCCAGCGTCGTCGATGCCGGCGTCCTGGTGATCGTCGGGAACACTCCAGACTCCGTCTCTACAGATCAATCCAGCTCCGGTAGCGCCCTCCTCCTCACAGTCCTCTCCGAAGCTTGCCGAGGGTTGCTCGTCGGAGGGTTCCTCCTCGGAGGAAGTGCATCCCGTGCTGATCAAAAAGGAAAGGACTGCTGCCCAGAGGATAAAATGACATCGACATTTCACACTATTAATAGGCATTTTTTAGCCGCCAGATATATATTGAAATTGTGATTGGTGAGTCACCGATTATCTCGAAGTGGTAGATTCCTAGTCAAGTAACTTGTTGCAATGGGGTAGGGCAATCGCATTTGAGTCAGTTCTGCGATTCAATATCTATCGATCAACGGCCACACCGCGCGCTACGACACGGCGCGCCAGTTGCCGAAGACAGATACAAGCGCAACTAATGATGGCCATTGGGGAATCAAAATCGCTCCGATAAGTTTTTAGATATACCTCATGAGCGACGCCAATATGACATTGCCGGGGACGATTGCCCGAGATTTTCTCGGGAGAAAGGAGCTGGCCAGCGGAGCTATGTCGACGGTGGTCTGCGCTGAGGAGCGTCGGACGGGCCGGGTGGTGGCGCTGAAGGTGCTTCACGACCATCTATCGGACCATGAGGCGATTCGCCGCCGCCTTCGCCGGGAGGTGGCGGCGACGAGTCGGCTCGATCATCGCTCCATTGTGAGCGTCGAGGAGTTGATCGACGACGAGGAGGTTACGGCGTTGGTCATGGAGTTTGTGGACGGGCCGAGTGTACGGGAGAGGGTTCGTCAGTCGGGGCCGATGAGTTGGGAGGAGGTGCGTCCCGTTTTGGTGGAGGTCCTGGATGGTCTGGAGCAGGCCCACCGCCGAGGAATCTGGCATCGCGACCTGAGCGCGGAGCATGTCCTATTGGGCCCCGATGGGGCAAAGATCATCGGTTTTGGGCTTGCGCGAGTCGAGGAATTGGTGGGCCTGACGATGCATACTCGGGTGTTGGGGGCGCTGGAGGCCATGGCGCCGGAGCGAATCCTGGGAATGAGCTACGATGGGCGCGCCGATCTGTATTCAGTGGGGGCCGTGGCATTTGAGATGCTGGTGGGCTATCCGCCGGTGGATGGGCGGATGAGCGAGGCATTTGAGAGGGCGAGCAGGGATTCTGCGGATGTTGTCGAAATTCCCCCGGATCTGCCGCAGCAGGCACGTTATGTTCTGGAGCGCTCTCTCGTCGGCGATCCCGGTGTCCGTTTTGCCTCCGCAAATCAGATGCGGCGGGCGATTCAAGGAGAATACGACGTCGAGATGTGGCGCGGATGGGCCGGTCGACAGATGACTCGATGT
>SKPJ01000536.1 GCA_007119595.1 Myxococcales bacterium | reverse complement strand
GAGTTGGCCGGCGAGTAAGGCGATGAGCAGGCCGGCGAAGCTATTGACCAATACGGCGTATAAGATATCGCCGTGGTCGATGGCCGGCAATTCGGTGTCGAGCAGGGGATGGGGCAGAACACCGACGGTGATGGTGGCAAAATAGACCATGCAGGCGGCGGTGAACCCGGCGACGATCAGTGCTGTGCGCTGGCCGACGACGACGGCGGCGTTGATGATGGTCAGGTGAAATAAAAATAAAAATAGGCTGTCGAAGCCGCCGGTCACCAGGGCGAGGACCGTGGTCAGCAGGAGGTCGCCGACCAGTTGGACGCGCGCCAACAGTGCCGTCGAGGCCCCCTGAGCGAGTGCGATGGAGTAGCCAATCGTCAACAGATAGGTGACGACGATCAGGCCGATGAGGGTGAGGTTTCGCGGTTGTGAGAGGTCGGCAAAATCGGTGATGCCGACGAAGATGGCGCTGCCCAAAAAGAGGGTGACCAGAATCACCCGGACGAGCATCAGCCCCTTGAGCCGCTCGCGTTGTCGGTCGGAAGAAGGGACCATAAATTTTCGATTAGCCCTCGATCGCGCCCGCCATCTCGAATATGGGGAGATACATTGCGATGAGCATACCACCGACGATGGAGCCCAGCCCGACCATCATTATCGGCTCCAGCATGGCCGTGAGGTTTTCTACGGCCACGTCGACCTCGTCCTCGTAGAAGTCGGCGATCTTGTTGAGCATGGTATCGAGAGCACCGGTGGCCTCACCGACGCCGATCATCTGGACCACCATCGGGGGAAAGATGCCGGTCTCCATGAGGGGATCGACCATATTTTGTCCCTCACTGATCCGGTCTTTGACGTATAAAATCCCCTTCTCCACGGTCATATTACCGGAGGTCTTGGCGACGATGTCGAGGCTGTCGACGATGGGGACACCGGAGGCGACCATCGTACCCAGAGTACGGGTAAATCGGGCGGTGGCCGTCTTTTTGACGAGATCCCCGAAGATGGGAACCTTGAGCAAAAGGTCGTCGAAGACGGCGCGGGTGGGCTCGTATTTCAATATGGCCGTCATAACCACCACGAAGGCGGCCATTCCGCCGGCCATCAGAAGAAAATAAGACTGCACAAATTCCGACATGCTCATGACGAGTTGGGTGGGGCCGGGCAATTCGGCGCCGTCGCCCATATCGTCGAACATCTCGGCAAAGGTGGGGATGATCTTGTAGAGCATGCCGATGACGATGACGATCGCCACGACGAGGACGATGACCGGGTAGGTAAAGGCACTTTTGACGCGGCGGCGCAGCTTCTGGGACTTCTCGATCTGCTGGGCGAGCCGATTCATGACGGTGTCGAGGATACCGGCGACCTCGCCGGCGGCGACGAGGTTGGTATAGAGCTCGTCGAAGGCGCCGGGGTGCTTGGCCATGGCGTCGGAGAGGGTCGTTCCCTGCTCGATATCGCCTTTGACCTCGCCGATGATGCGTTTGAAGGTCTTGTGCTCTTCGTTGTCGCCCAGAAGTTCGAGGCATTTGACCAGTGGAAGGCCGGCGTCGATCATGGTCGCGAACTGCCGGGTGAAGACGACGAGGTTATCCTGGGGAACGCGGCCCCCGAAGTTGAAGCTAAAGCCGGCCCCTTCCTTTTTGACCTTGGAGACGTTGATCTCGCGTCCGCGAAGTCGCTTTTCGACCTCGTCGGCATCGCGGGCGTTCATCTTACCCTTTCGGGTCTCGCCGGAGCTGGTTGTTCCTTCCCATTCGAAGACAGGCATATTTTACCTCAGGTGGACGGACCACGGGGAATCGTAATTCCCGTATTTCAGGTGTAGCGTATCGAGGAACTACGGGATTTTGATTTTGAGCTTCCAACGCCGCTTTTCTCAAGCATGCTGCGCAGTTCGTCGGTGTCATTACTTCGGGACAGAGCGTCTTCCTCGGTGATCTTGCGATTCTTGACCAGTTGGTGCAGCGATTGGTTCATGGTCTGCATAAAACTCTTGGACTGGCCGACCTGCATGGAACTGTAGATCTGGTGGACTTTGTCCTCGCGGATCAAGTTCCGGATGGCCGGGGTGGGCACCAGGACCTCGGTGGCCAAAACCCGTCCCTGTCCGCTGGCGTGGGGGATCAGTTGCTGACTGATGATCCCTTCGATCACAAAGGAGAGCTGGGCGCGGATCTGGGCTTGTTGGTGCGAGGGGAAGACGTCGATGATTCGGTTGATGGTCTGCACACAGCCGTTGGTGTGCAGGGTGGCCAGGGCGAGGTGGCCGGTTTCGCTGATGGTCAGGGCTGCCTCGACGGTCTCCAGATCCCGGAGCTCACCGATGAGGACCACGTCAGGGTCCTGGCGCAAAACGTAGCGAAGGGCGGTGTTGAAGCCCTCGGTGTCGGCGCCGACCTCCCGTTGATTGACCAGGCATTGTTTATGCTGGTGCAGATACTCGATGGGGTCTTCGACGGTCAGGATATGGAGGCGCTTTTCGCGATTGATCTTGTCGATAAGCGCCGCCAGCGAGGTCGACTTGCCGGAGCCCGTGGGGCCGGTGACCAGGACGAGACCCCGCGGTTTTTCGGCAAAGGTGCCGATGACCGGCGGCAATCCCAGCTCTTTGAAGCTCAGAATCTCGAAGGGGATCTTACGAAAGACGCCGGTGACGGCGCCGCGCTGCATAAAGATATTGCCCCGAAAGCGGGCCAATCCTTTGACGCCAAAGGATAAGTCGAGCTCGTTGTGGGTCTCGAATTTCTGTTTTTGGCGGTCCGTCAGGATGCTGTAGCACAGCTTGCGGGTCTCCGTGGGAGACATGCGCGAGGTCTTCAAGGGGACGAGCGAGCCGTCGATGCGCAACTGTGGCGGGGCGCCGACGGTGACGTGGAGGTCGCTGGCCCCTTTGTCGACCATGATTTTGAGAAGTTGGTGAAGATTGGCCATTCCGTATCTCGCGTTCGAGAAAGTGGTGCTGCGTCACAAAGAGCAAAAAATCAGTGGTCGGGAGCGGTGTTTCGCACCACTTCTTCCGGTGTGGTCACGCCGTCGATCATCTTCTTGATTCCGGCGCGGCGCAGAGTGTCCATGCCGAGGCGAATCGCTTCCTGCTTGAGTTCGGCCGTGGAGTATCCCTGGAGGATGTACTCCTTGAACTCGTCGTTGCATTGAAGCACCTCGTAGAAGGCGACCCGTCCCTTGTAGCCCGAATCATTGCATGTCTGGCAGCCGGCGCCGTGATACACGGTTTCGCCGAGCCATTCCTCGGGGACCTCCATATCGACCAGGGTCTCCTGGGGGACGTCGTAGGGCTCTTTGCAATCCTGACAGATGCGGCGTCCCAGACGCTGGGCGACGATGACGTTGAGAGAGGCGGTGACCAAGAAGGGCTCGATGCCCATATTGAGCAGTCGGTTCACCGTGCTCGGCGCGTCGTTGGTGTGCAGGGTGCTCAAGACCATATGACCGGTCAGAGCAGCTTTAATCGAGATCTCGGCAGTCTCGAAGTCCCGAATCTCACCGACCATGACGATGTCCGGGTCCTGACGCAAAAAGCAGCGAAGCGCGGAGGCGAAGTTGAGCCCGATGG
>SKPJ01000082.1 GCA_007119595.1 Myxococcales bacterium | reverse complement strand
TGTAGAGAAGATGGCGATCGAAATCGCGGCGAAAAATACAAGTGTCGTTGAATACCAACCGATTCTTGAGTTCACGGTTTCCCCCCGGAAAGCTTGAGCGTAGACAAATAGCGGACGACGATCATTGGACAATCTAATGACCGGCCGGACTTTCTCCACCCGGCGCGGTTGTGGCATAACCCCTCTGGCAGGTATGAACCGAGGGCAACGAACGGATCATGAGTCATCGGATACGGATGAGAAGGCTGATTTTACTTGGATGCAAAAGGAGCTAGAAGATGGCGGCACGACGAGGCGATGATCGACTGATCGTGGTCACCGGGGCCAGCGGCGCCCTCGGTGGGGAATTGCTAAACCACTTCGTCAAATATGGCGATCACGTCATTGGATGGGATATCGAGGCCCCCGGGCCGGGAGCGCTCGTCGATGATGAGCGGCGAAATACGCTGAAGTGGATGAACGTCGACGTCACCGATGCGGGCGTCGTCGACGATGCAGTGATGACGGTGGAGCAGGAGATGGGAGAAATCGATGCCTTCGTGCATTGTGCCGGAGGTTTTCGCTGGTCCCATATCGAAGAATTGGATACCGCTGATATCGACTTTTTGGTCGATGTCAATCTGCGCTCCAGTCTCTATATTGCGCGATCGGTGATGGGAGCGATGAAAAAACGGGGCCGGGGACGGCTGATTTTTATCAGCTCCCGCTCCACGATCAGCCCCGGAGCGGGCGAAGGAGCCTATGCGGCGACGAAGGCTGGTCTCAACGCCCTGACCCGATCGCTGGCCGCAGAGGTCAAGGACTCGGAGGTGACGGTCAATGCCCTGCAGCCTTCGGTCATCGATACCCCCGACAATCGGGAGGCCATGCCGGATGCCGATTTTTCGACCTGGGTACCCCGCGATGAACTGGCGCAGCTTATCGACTATCTGACCGGTCCTTCCGGTCGCTCTATCAGTGGTTCGTTGATCACCGTTTCCGGACGTACCTGAGTGCAGTGATCGGATCCTTTGGAAGGTGGCTTTTCTTTTTACAATACGAGGTAGCGATGGACGACAAAATCACAGTCATCGATCATCCCCTGATCCAACACAAATTGACACTGATGCGGCGGCGCCAGACCTCGACGGCGAAGTTTCGCTCCTTGATGAGCGAGGTGGCGTTGTTGCTGGGCTACGAGGTCACCCGGGATTTGCCGCTGGAGACGAAACTCATTGAAACGCCACTGACCAAGATGGAAGCTCCCCATCTGGTGGGTAAGAAGCTGGTCGTGGTCCCGATTTTGCGCGCTGGAATCGGTCTGGTGGACAGTATTCTCCACCTGACGCCGTCGGCCCGCGTCGGACATATCGGGCTGTACCGCGATCCAAAGACCCTGGAACCGGTAGAGTATTACCTAAAAGTACCGGAGAATATGCATGATCGGGACGTCATCGTCGTCGATCCCATGCTCGCCACCGGTAATTCCGCCGTGGAGGCGGTCAAACGCATCAAGGAGTTTGAGCCCCGGTCCATCAAATTCTTGTGTCTACTGGCGGCTCCGGAAGGAGTGGAACACTTCTACGACGTCCACCAAGACGTGCCGATGTATACGGCGGCAGTCGATGAAAAGCTCAACGAGAAGGGGTATATCATTCCCGGTCTGGGAGATGCGGGAGATCGTCTCTACGGCACCAAGTGATCGCGGCGAATGGCGGCGAAGGCCAGTAATACGAAGGCGATGATGGCGCTCGTCGGCGCCGATCCACCGGCGGCCTGACTGCAGCCACCCTCGATGCCCGGGGAGGTCGTGACCAGGCTAAAGGCGTCTGCTTCGGAAGTGGAGTCCTCGTCGCCATTGGGCTGTTGGTCATCGTCTGGCGGGTCGTCGTGTTGCTCGTCGTTGTTTAGCGGCTCGTCCGGTTGCTGGTCGTCGTTTTGCTGGCCGTTATTTTGTTGCCCGTCATTTTGCTGGCTGTCATTTTGTTGGTCATTATGTTGCTGGCCGTCATTTTGTTGGCTGGTGTTGAGCGGGGTTTCGTCGACCGGAGCACATTCGTCGTCCTCGCAGCCCGCCGTGCAGTCTTCGGTAGCCTGCGGTTGTCCCCCCTGGCATTGAACGCGCATCGTGGAATCGAGGCAATACCAACCGTCCTCGTCGGCGTCGTTGGCACAAAATGCCTCTTCCGGAGCCGGTGGGTCGAGGCAAGTGCCGTCGGAGCAACCGTGGGGACAGGTCTCCACTTCGTCGGCTATCTCACCATCACATAGCACTCGCTCGGAGCTGTCGAAGCAGCTCCAACCATCGGTGCTCTGGTCCTGGCAGTACAAATTGTGTTCGGTGGGCTCGATCCAGGGGCCGCCGCATTCCCCGCCGGCGCGCTGGACCTCGATATCTTCCCCGTAATAGTAGGGGAACATATCGCGATGGTCCCATCCGCGATTGGCGAGACAACTCTGCCCATTCTGGGAGGCGCATCCCCTATTCTGGGGATTGCTGTTGCAGTCGGGGGGGACCCATCCCAGCGGGCTCATATCGATATCACACCCCGTTTTTCCGGCATTGTAGGTGACCCACTGCTCGGTACTGGTAGTATCGTTTCCACCGGCTCCGTGGCAGGCGTCTTCGGGAGCCCCGTCATTTTGGTTGGCCGGGATGGCTCCGGCGACATAAAAGGGCGCCACCACCTCACCATTCCACGCCAGATACTCGGCGCGGGTCGCCCGCGCGGCCTCCAGATGTCGCTCCTCGGCGGTGGCATAGTCGCAGCTATAGACCTGGTCGGCTTGACTGTCGACCACCGAGGTCTCGCCGGTGACGAAGATTTTGTAGTAGATATATCCGCGGGCCTGAATGGCCTGCGCCTTGAGGGCTTCCATCGGTGCGTTCCCATTTTCGCAGGCCACCACGTTGGGGATATAATCCTCCTCAATGTCGACGTCACCGGTGCCCTCCACATGAATCGTACAGGGAGCTTCTTCCGGTAGCAGACTCATCAGGCGGGTTTGATTGGGATCGGCGACGGGACCACCGATCGCGGAGCGCGGTTGGGGCGGCTCATCGTTGCCACAACCAATCGCGACGATCAGCAACACCGTGACGACGAGCTTCATCACAAAAGCCGTTCCCTTGCCAGCGCTCATACTCATCATCGCTCCATAAGGCTTGATGGAAAATGGGCGCAAAGTATTCCACGAACGGTCTGCTCGAGCAAACCTCGCTTTGGTTGGAGAGGGGGGGGACTGCATTCGTTACAGTGTTTTTCTTCTCTAAGCTGTTGAATAAAAAGAACTTTTAGTATTTGTGCTCAATTCCGCTCATGGTGTAGTGAGCGGCACCATCGAGATGAATCTGGTGGTGGGAACGAACTGAATACCGAAGAGGTTTCAATGAGCACTCGACTTATGATCACCATCGCCGTCCTATGCCTGGGTTATGCAGCCTGCGGATTCGACACGGGAGAAATCGATGCCCAGGGCAATGCCCCGGACGCAGAAGCTGAGGGGCACTGCGTGACCGAGGAATGCGAGGAGGGAAAAAGCGTTGATGACAGGTGTTCCGGGTTCGATTGCGGCGAAGAGCCGACGGCACCTCAACCGGCCGA
>SKPJ01000302.1 GCA_007119595.1 Myxococcales bacterium | reverse complement strand
GCTTGGGGGCGGTGACCCCGCAAGCTACTCGGCTGGAGTGGGAGTCGCTTCGTCGGCGTCGGTTGGGGTGTCGAACATCTCCTCTTGGATTTGATGCACGAAGGTATAGCTCAAGGGAGTATCCAGTGCCTGCGCAAGGCGCATAAATATCTGCCAGTGGGGAAGCGAATCCCCATGGGGCGCAAAGGCTTGCTCAAAACGTTGAGCGATGCCATTGAAGTTGACGAAGGTGCCCTCGGTTTCGGCGTGCGAACAGGCGGGAAGTGCCAGATGGGCTCTCGATGAAATGTCGCTGTGGTGCTGGGCCTGCAATACCAGAAGATCGAGGTTGTCCAGGGCGTCGATAAAACGCTGTCTGGTGGAGGCGTCGACGGGAAGATGGGTCTCCATCATATACAGAGTGGTGACGGTTCCGGACTCGATATCGCCGATCAGTGTCTCAATGTCTCCCAGCGGGTCGAGGTCATCGAAGATGGCACCAACGCCCTGGCGGTTGGGGTTTTTGTCGGCCTTGATGAGAAAATCGTCTTCGAAGCCATCGGGCTTTCCACCCAGATAGAGTTGGTCGGTGTGCAGAACCTCTTGCGTAAAGCGCTTGGCGAGATAGAGATCTTCGCAACTGGCCTGGGGGCTTATCACGAATCCGAAGGAGGAATTGTCTTCCCCGTCGATGGCGCGCCCGATCTTTTTGGCCGCTGTCTCGGTGACCCCGTGCCAGTTCAGTGCTGCTCCATTGCTCATGGGGCGCAGCAGTCGATCGTTGTGAATTTCTTTGTAGCTAAGTCGTCCCTCGTCACACATCCAGTAGTCATTGACCTCCGGATTGTAGCGCGGGCGGTAGCGCTGAACTTCGTTGCGAAAATGCTCCAGGTGAATATTGCAACCATTGGAACAGCCAGTGCACACGCTGTCTGTGGAGGTCAGCAGCCAGACCCGGCACTTGAATCGAAAATCACGGGCCGTCAGCGCACCGACTGGGCAGATGTCGGCGGTGCAAACGGAGTAGGGATTGTCGAGTTCTTGGCCCGGAAAGGTGCGAATTTCGGCGGAATCGCCGCGCTGAACCAGAGTCAACTCGTCGGTCCCCGTAATTTCCTCGCAAAAACGGATGCACCGGGTGCACAAGATACAGCGCTCGCCGTCGTAGAGGACCTCCGGGCCAATGGGAAAGACCTTGACCTTTTGGTTTTTCTCAGCCCGCAGACGCGACTCCTGAGCGTCATAGGCCATATAATAATCCTGCAATTTGCACTCCCCGGCCTGATCGCAGATTGGACAGTCCACGGGGTGATTGAGCAGGATGAATTCGAGCACTGATTTTTGTGCCTTGACGACACGCTCACTCTTGGTGCGAACCACCATGCCGTCGGTGACCTCGGAGTAGCAGGCGGGCTCTAAGTTGGGAGCGCCGTCGACTTCCACCAGGCACATCCGGCAGTTGGCCGGAATCGACAGGGCCGGGTGATAGCAAAAGTGGGGCACTTCATAGCCGGCCTGGGCGGCGGCTTTTAAGATGGTGGTCCCCTTTTCGACCTCGATTTCGGTGTCGTTGATGGTGACTTTTGGCATGGTCGATGACTCCGGTGCCGGTCCCGTACGAGCTTCACTGCCAACAGGCATGGCGCTCGGCGCAGGACGCGCAGTTATTTGTCGCACTCCCCACCGATCATATTGATGGTATCGAAGGTGGGGATAATATCGGCGATGAGACCGCCTTCAATGAGCTTATGAATGCCTCCCATCATGATCAGGCTGGGAGAGCGAACGTGAATTTTCCAGGGCTTTCCGGTGCCGTTGGAGACGATATAAAAGCCGAGCTCACCGTTTCCGGCCTCGGTGTAGCTATAGACCTCGCCGGGGGGGACCTGGATTCCCTCGAAGATGATCTTAAAATGGGAGATCATTCCCTCAATGGTATTATAAACCTTTTCTTTCTCTGGTAGGACCACTCGAGGATCGTCGGAGTTGATGGGACCGGGTTCGATCTTTTCGAGGGCCTGGTCGATGATTCGTATCGATTGAACGATCTCTTCCATACGGACCAGATAGCGGTCGTAATTATCCCCTTTTCCACCGACGGGCACGTCGAAGTCCACCGCGTCGTACATAAAGTAGGGGTGGTCCTTGCGGACGTCGTAATCGACGCCGGTAGAGCGAAGGCAGGGCCCGGTATATCCATAGGAAACGGCCATATCGGGGGTGAGCACGCCGGTGCCCTGAAAGCGATCCAAGAAGATACGGTTGCGGGTCAGCAATTTGTCGATCTCGGAGCGGATCTCGAAGAGGCGCTTTCGAACGTATTGCCAGCGCTCTTCGAATCCCTCAGTGAGGTCGTCTTTGAGTCCGCCGATGCGGCCGTAACTGACGGTGAGCCGGGCGCCGGTGATCTCCTCGATGAGGTCCCAGACCAACTCCCGTCCCTCGATGGCGTATAAGAAGGCGGACATCGCGCCCAACTCCAAGGCCGCAGCACCGGTGCAGGTCAGGTGGTCGGAGAGACGACTGATCTCGCCCATGATGGTGCGAATCCAGTTGCAGCGCTCGGGCACTTCGATTTCGAGAAGCCGTTCGACGGCCAGGGCATAGCCGAAGTTGTTGAGCAGAGGGCTGACGTAGTTGAGGCGATCCGTATAGGGAAAGACCTGGGTCCACGTGGAGTTTTCACACTCTTTTTCAAAGCCCCGGTGCAGATAGCCCACCTCGGTTTCACATTTGATGATCTTTTCGCCCTCCAGGGTCAGGGTAAAGCGCACCGTGCCATGGGTGGCGGGGTGGCTGGGGCCCATCTGGAGCATCATCGGCTCGGAGTGGACGTCTTGATCGATCGGTTCGTAGATGTCTTCGGCCATGGTTGAATTCCGGCGCTCGTTCATTGGGATTTTTGGTGGCGAGCAATATTAGTTCTCGCGGGATCCCTCGGAGGATTGGTTTTTGACGAAGACGTTGAATTCCTCGACGCTGTCGCGCTCCCGGCTCAGCAGCTCGATGCGCGGCTGGGCGTCTTGTTTGTCGTAATCTTTGCGCAACGGATGGCCTTCGAATTCCTGGTACAAAAGGACTCGCCGCAAATCGGGATGTTCCTCAAACTCGATGCCGTACATGTCCCACACCTCGCGCTCAGTCCAGGCTGCACAGCCGTAAAGATGGGAGATCGTCGGCACCTTGCAGTCGTCTTCGTCGACCACCACTCGGAGAGTCACCATGTGCTTTTTCGCCAAACTATAAAGCACATACACCACTTCGAAGCGCGGATCACGATGTAGATAATCGACGCCCGTGATGGCGCGCAGCATATCCATCTGTGTTTTGTCATCGTCTCGAAGGCGCTCAATGATCTCGGCGATTCGCTCCTTTTTCAAAACCACCGTGTCGTTTCCCAGCCTGGAATGGCTGTCGAGGACCTCGTCTCCGAAGTGCTTCTTGACGAATTTTATGAGTCGTTTGGCCATGAATTGGTCCAAGATGCAGAGTCCCGAGAACAACTCTCACTGCTTCGGGGGGAACGCGCTGAATCAGCTCTTTTCCGTTTTGGGGTCAATGGGTTCGAAGAGGGGCTTCGACTCGGTCTGCGCCGGACGCTGTCGAACTTT
>SKPJ01000594.1 GCA_007119595.1 Myxococcales bacterium | reverse complement strand
TCGGCGCGGGTTTCCAAGTAGCCGACGTTCTTCACGGCTGCAAAACGGGCATCATCATCGAATTCGTCGATGAATTCCTCGATACATACGAAGGAGCTAAATCCGTCCAATACGCTCTCCGCCGGCTTCTCGAGATCGTCTTCGATATCCGTTAGGTCCAGAAGCTCAAACGAAAACGTACCGTCGCTGTTCAGATGTCCGTCGGCAAAGTCTCCCTCGAAACTAAAGTTGTATAGATTTCCACCGGGGCCGTCGTAGTGGGCACCGACGTCACCACTGATCGTCATCGTGGAGTTACCACCCGATCCATTGGTTCCGTTTGCCCCATTTTCGTCGTCTCCACAGCCCAGCAGGGCTGTGCTCGTTCCTAGAATGAGTGCGCAACCTGCGACGAGTGACTTCCACCGAATCGATTGGTTCATTTTCAATCTCCTGTAGTGACAAAGAAATTAGTAGGGGCCAATCCAACACGAATCGGCCGATACAAATTGTATTCGAAAGGGCGTTCATCGAACGTCAGTAGTCGACACGCTCATCACCGTCAACTGAAAGGATTCTGCCCTTGGTACTCCAAACCCGCTCCGGAATTTTTGTGCCAGAAACAGGTTGGCCAGCCACGCGATGGGCTGTGTCAATCTGTCACAATAAGGGCGATTATCGGGGGGGATTGTCTCCGATGGAGCGGTCATGGCACCACCGGATCATGCTGGGAGTTACGGTCGAATCGGTGCAGAAGGGATGATATATCGCCGCCATTCGGCCCATCGACGGTACTTCCGAGTCATTCTCACCAGAGGTGCGTGCTCATTGGTATGAAGTTTGCTTTTTGGGCGCCCACCTATGCTCTCGTAATCACCTGCGTGAAAAGTAATTGGGAGAACGCTTCGATGCCTCGAAATATACTCTTGTTCGTCTTGGCACTGCTTTTTTTGTCCATCACTGGCTGTCTAGACCAACCACAGCTGACCGAAGCCTCGTTGGAGAGCGATTATCTGGTGCCACCAGAAGACATCGACACCGCGGAGCGCCAGCAGGCATTGACGGAAAGTCAGGTCGTCTTTGTCGAATTCGACGGTGTCACGGTGAGTAATTGTCCGGAGACCACCTATTGCAACGATGCTCAGGGAAATCGCTCGTCGATTATCGAATCCTTTTTCGAGCAGGACACGATTAGCTGGAGGCCTTACCAAAACGGGGCGGGAAGGCAGCTAATCATGGATGAGTTGGAGCAGGCTTTCGATCCCTACGATGTCATTTTTACCACCGAGCGTCCCTCCTCCGGGCACTACACGATGCTCGTCATTGCATCGAATTCAGAGTTTTCGGGACTCGGTGTCGCCCCCCTCGACTGCGGCAATGCGTTTCCGAGCAGCATTGCCTTTGTCTATCGTGCCGATGAGTTTTCTCCCCAGACCCTGGCCAACGCCGCGGTACATGAGCTGGGGCATTCCTTTGGGTTAACTCATGTCGAGCACACCCATGATTATATGTACTTTCAGGCAGACGATGGGAACAACCAGTTTACGGAGTCGCTGTATGACGTCAGCAATGCTCCCAACCGCTGCTACGATGGCGATACACAAGATGCTCCACAAGTATTGTTGGATGTGCTCGGGCCAACGCCGTTTGACGGTTATTTCTCCGATACCGACGGGAGCGTCCACGAAGAGGCGATCGATGCCATTTACGAGGAGGGTATTACCGGGGGATGCACCAGCGATCTCCTTCCGGAATTCTGTCCTTCAGAAAATGTCACCCGCGCCCAAATGGCGGCCTTCTTGAGTCGGGCCCTCGATCTTCCGCCGGCCTCCAAGAGTTATTTCTCCGATACCAAGGGAGCTTGGTTTGAGGAATACGCCGATCAACTGGCCGAGGCGGAGATCACAATGGGCTGTGATGACGGCTTGTATTGCGGGGGAGACGATGTCACACGGGCCCAGATGGCATTGTTTTTGACGCGGGCATTCGATCTCCCCCCGGCCACGCAGAGCTACTTCACCGATACCGCAGGTGCTTTTTACGAGGATGCTGCCGATCGGCTCGCCGAAGCGGGGATTACCATGGGATGTGGTAATAATGAGTATTGTGGTGCCGAGTCGGTGACGCGGGGACAGATGGCGTCGTTTTTGGCGCGCGCTCTGGGGCTTGTCTGAGCTATCGACGAACACTCACCACCTGGCCCTGACGGGCGAGTTCGAGATCGCCGGTATCGACCTGGGAGATGGCGTCGGGATAATGGACCAAGAGCATTTTTTCTCGAATCGATTCATCCAATTGTTTCAGAGTTGGAATCGATGTGTGGACGATTCCGGCAATGGAGGCTTCGTGCAATAACAGATCACTTTCGGCGTCGAGCCAGGCCAAGAGCTCGGTGTCGAATATAGTGTCACAGGAGTAGGCGAGGGTGGCGTCGCCATCGGTGATCCGAAGCGCCGAGGTCGGAAGGTGATGGTGAGTGCGCCGGATCTCGATATCAAAGGGGCCCACGGTGGTCGAGGTCTCCCAGTCCAGTTCATGGAATTCAAAAAACTCTCCGGCGTCCAATCGCCGATATGATTCGCCATCCCATCCCCGACTCATGCTGACCGCAAGGCGCTGCGGCCACAATTCCTCGATGACCTCCGGACTCCCGTAGAGCTTCAATGGCGATTGACGCAGAAAGAAACGCCGATATGTCGCCATCATCTCCAGCCCGTTGACGTGATCTCCGTGCAGATGGGTGATGAGCATCATGTCGATATCGCCGGCCTCCAATATCCCACCGTGGGAGTTTTCAAAGCCATTGTCCCGAAGGGCTCGCCGATATAGGTCGGGACAGTCGATGGCGAGGATGAAGTCGTCTTTGCGGAGCAAAAAATGCGTTCCGTAGTGGTCGACGGAAAATGCATTTCCCACGCCGCCGATCATCAATTCAAATGCCATAAGGGAGCTCCTCGTTTCGTCGGCGACATCCGATCTGGTCAACGAATCCGTCGCGTCTGGGGTGTCTTTGCAATGGCCACAGAACCTATCACGGAGTCGCGATTTCGAAAGCCTCGATTCTGTGGGCTGGATTGATTCCTCACCGTCTCGGATCTATCATCTGCCGTGGTGTGTCTGCCGTTTGTCCGGTGATGGTTTGCCGTCTGCCGATTGAACTAACAAATTGAACTATCAAGGAGTGTTCGATGAACAAGCCCAAGAAGACCTGGAAAACCCCGACGATTAAAGAACTCCCGATCACCCTAGAGATTGCGGCCTATCGCTGCGCCGAAATCGGTGAGAATTGATGGTGCTATCCGATGGTTGTGCAACGCCGCCCCGCGTTCGGGTTCTGGGGGCGGGGGCCGGAGGGGGTTCACCACAATGGAATTGCAATTGCGAGGTTTGCGCGCGTATTCGTCGCGGTGACGGACCGCGGCGCACGCAAACCTCGCTTGCATTAAGCGCAGATGGTGAGCGCTGGGCGCTGATCAACGCAGCGCCGGAGTTGGGTGAACAAGTGATCGGTTGTCCCTCGCTGCATCCCCAGAGAAAAGGGCGTCACAGCCCCATCGAGGCCGTGGTGTTGACCGGTGGTGAGGTCGACCAGGTCGCCGGGTTGTTGACGATGCGCGAGGGGGAGTCCTTTTCGCTATATGCCTCGGACACGGTTCATGCCACCCTCGATGAGTCGGTGATTTTTGATGTCCTCGACCCTCGGGGCGTTCCGAGACGGCGATTAACCCTCGATGAACCGACGCAAATTCGAGACGGCGACGGGCGTGCGTTGGGCATTGCGGTGGAGCCGTTTGCGGTTCCCGGAAAAATTCCGCTGTATCGAGAAACCAGGGGCCAGACTCCGGAAATCGGGCAGTCCACCGAACACAATATCGCACTTCGTATCGACCTCGGCTCGACGCATTTCTTTTTTATCCCCTGCTGCGCTGCGGTACCGCCGTGGCTTCAAAGGCGCGTCGCCGGCTCCCCGCTATTGCTATTCGACGGAACGTTGTGGCACGACGAGGAGTTGATCGAAGCCGGTCTGACCGAGAAAACGGGACGGCGCATGGGTCATATCAGCATCAGCGGTCATCAAGGAGTGCTCGAGAAGTTTTGTGATAGCCGTATCCAACGAAAGGTCTTCATTCACATCAACAACTCCAACCCCGTACTGCTCGACGACACCGAGCAACGCCGGAAAGTTGAAGAGGCCGGCTGGGAAGTGGCCTACGACGGTATGGAGTTACTCCATCGATAATTGGGTCTCTCGTATTCATGACATACTATTCCCCCGACGAGTTTCGCTCGGCAATCGAGGCCATCGGCGAGAGACGATACCACTCGCTGCATCCCTTTCATCGGTTATTGCATGAAGGCGAACTCGACCGCGGCCAGGTTCAGGCATGGGCCTTAAATCGTTTTTGCTATCAGGCGGCGATTCCCCGCAAGGATGCGGCACTCATCTCGCGCACTACAGAGGTAGAACTGCGCCGGGAGTGGCGAAAACGCATCATCGACCACGACGGTGACCTGCAGGCCGGTGACAGCGGTGGAATTGCCCGCTGGATCGCCCTGAGCGACGCCGTGGGACTCGACAGCGATGACGTGCGCAATCAGCGCGGCGTGTTGCCGGCCACCACGTTTGCCGTGGAGGCCTATATTCGCTTTGTTCGGGAACGCTCACTTTTGGAAGCCGTGGCCTCGTCTTTGACCGAACTCTTTGCGCCGGACATCATCAGTGAGCGAGTGGAGGGAATGATCTCGACCTACGATTTCATCGACGACGAGGCGCTGGCCTATTTCGGCCACCGCCTCGAACAGGCACCTCGAGATTCCAACTTTGCGCTCCAGTACGTCATCGAACACGCAGTAGACCCCGACCAACAACAACTCGTGTTGGAAGCTGTCCGGTTCAAATGCGACGTCCTCTGGGCGCAGCTCGATGCACTGTATCACGCCTACGTAGAGCCCGGTCATATTCCACCGGGGGCCTTTGTGCCGGAGAAGCAAATATGACCGCGATGGGAGGTGACAGCGTACCGCGGTGGAGTGGCGGCGTCCGCACCCGCTATGATGAGACGCGCCAGCGATGGATGATCCTCGGTCCGGAGCGTATTCTCGTTCCCGAGGGCGCAGGGGCTGATATTGCACGGCTCGTTGACGGTCGCCGCACAGTCGACGATATCGTCGCCGAATTGGCCGGCGAATACGATGCTGATCCGAAGCTCATTCGCGACGACACCGTCGGCTTCCTCCAGCAACTCGTCGACCAGGACTATCTTCAGCTATGACCACTCCCGCACCGCTCGGACTCCTGGCGGAGTTGACCCACCGATGTCCCCAGAGCTGTGTCTATTGTTCAAATCCCATCGACCTGACGCGAAAGAGCAGTGAGCTCTCCACTGAGGAATGGATGGGAGTGTTTCAGCAAGCCGTCGATCTGGGCGTCGTCCACGTTCATCTGTCCGGGGGAGAGCCGACGGTCCGAAACGATCTCGTACAGCTCGTAGAGGCGGCCCGGGAGGCCGGCCTATACACCAACCTCATCACCTCCGGCACATTACTAAGCGAGGAGGGCGTCCACACTCTTTCGGAGGTCGGCCTCGATCATATTCAATTGAGCATCGAGGACAGTGACCCTGGATTGGCCGACCATATTGGCGGACTTTCGGGCGCTCATCTGCGCAAATTAACCGCTGCCTCGTGGATCCGCGACACCGGGCTTCGACTGACGGTAAACGCCGTGGTTCACCGACAAAATCTTCATCATCTCGACGACATCATCGACCTCGCTTTGTCCATGGGGGCTGACCGCCTGGAGATCGCCCATGCACAATATCAGGGCTGGGCCCTCAAAAATCGCGATGTCCTGATGCCGACACGGGCTCAACTCGATGAGGCGACCCAACGGGTCGAGACCCGCCGCGAGCAGCTACGGGGAAACCTGAAGATCGACTACGTCGTCTCCGACTACCACGGGATTCGTCCCAAGGCGTGCATGGGCGGCTGGGGACGCCAATTTTTCGTCGTTGCACCGGATGGTCGTGTCCTGCCCTGTCACGGAGCAGACAGCATCCCGGAGCTTTGTTTTGATAACGTCCGTGATACTGCACTCGACGAAATCTGGTTTCACGGGCAGGCGTTCGAGCGATTTCGCGGTACCGATTGGATGCCCGAACCGTGCCAGAGCTGTCCGGAGAAGACCAAGGACTGGGGCGGCTGCCGATGCCAGGCGTTTGCACTCACTGGCAACGCAGAAAATACGGATCCAGTATGCGATTTATCCCCGAACCATCATCTCGTCGAATCAGCGGTTGAACGGGCCGTCGCTGAGCAAGGGCAGAGTTGGGAGTATCGCAGCTTCGGTGGGCAGTCATCTTCACTGCATCCGACCGCGAGTCAGGATATCGAGGAGTGACCTTATAGCTCCATGTCCGGAGACCACTGATCGAGAAGTAGAAGTTCGTCGCGATCGCCGAGGATATTACAGAATCCGGCGAAGAGTTGGCCGGCCAGATATTGGGTATAGGGGGGATCCCGATCCGTCTTGGTGCGCAATTTACTGTTGATTGTGCGGCCGCCAGCGCCGTGTTGCTCGTTGAGCTCGTCGAGGTTGAGGGAATGTGTTTCGATCTCCTCTCCGCGGTGGGTCACGAATTGGACAGTGCCGTCACTGCCGATGTGCTCGATGACTCCGACCATGGTGTACCAGTTGTTGTTTCGACCATCCTGGTTGGCGTCGAAGGTGTTGTGGAAGAAGACCAGGTCGCCGATGGTGGGCCGATTGGACTGAAAAGTATCTCCTTCGGTGCGGCATTCGCGATACAAATCGGGGACGCTCGTTGCGGAGCCGGCACTGAAGGAGATGCCGTTGGCCTTCAAAATGGTGTGTGTGAATTGGGCCGCAAAAGTGGCCTGGTTGGGGCTGTTGGTTGTTGGTTGGGCCTTGACCGCTACGGGGCCCCGTTCACCGGAGCGGCTCTCGCTCGACTGCGGAGCTGTAGGGCGTTCGTTGGGGCCGGCACCATCGTCGTCGACAGTGCGACCGGCTCCGGTGGCTTGGTTCGGATTGAAGTCGGGCAGAACGGGCTCGGCGGCCGGCTCCACCGTATCGAGCCTGGGACCAGGGCGTTTTCCCGCTCTTTGGCTCGGGGCCGTTGTGGCCACTTCGTCGGAGTGCCAACGCTGGTATACATAGACTTGGCGCGGTTCCACGCCGGGCGAGGCGATCTGGCTCGTCGACGCCGACGAACTGTTCGATCGCGGGGGCTCCATCTCTCCCTCCAGAAGGGGAGAGGTATACATATGAAATGGAGCCGATGAGGGTGCCGTGGAGCACCCAAAGACCATGGCGATCGTGGCTGCGGCCAGCGTCGCGTGCAAATATGTCGTATTCCTTGCCATCACTACTCTCCGAGGTGTTTCCATCCGTGGAACCTCACTCAATCCGGATCAATCCGGCTTATCGGGGGTGCTCCCATGTAGGATAACCGCCGAATTACACCTCCCAGTGTAACGGAGGTCGCCGCAAGGCCAAGTTTTTCGTTTGCTCCCGCCGACTCCCTATGACTTGTCACCGGCCTTCGGCTAATCTACGGTGCGTTGCGTATTCTCCATGGGAAGTGCAGACGTAGGCGTGGCGTTGTTGTCATCCGAGGCAGTCGATGGGTCAGGAAAAAATCGGGAAATATACGTTGATGCGTCATCTCGCCACCGGGGGAATGGCCGAGATTTGGCTCGCTGAACAGCGGGGACCGGGCGGGTTCAACAAGGAATTGGTCATCAAACGCATTCTTCCTCATCTGTCCGAGGAAGGTGACATGACCCAGATGTTTTTCGACGAAGCCCGTATCGTTGCACATCTTACCCATCCCAATATCGGCCAGGTTTTCGAACTCGGCGAGGACGATGGAGTTTATTTCATCGCCATGGAATTCATCGACGGACTCGATCTGAGCGAGTTGCGTGCGGAGGTCGAAGAACGGGATATGACCCTCCCCGTATCCTATGCGGCGCGGATCATCTGTGATGTGCTTCAGGCCTTGGACCACGCCCATAATTTCGTCGACCGCGAGGGTAAGCACGTCGGATTGATCCACCGCGATATTTCACCTCATAACGTCCTCGTCTCGAAAGACGGGGTCGCGAAATTGGTGGATTTCGGTGTGGCCAAGGCGGCGATGAATACCCACAAAACGGAGACAGGGGCCGTCAAAGGTAAATTCGCCTATATGGCGCCGGAGCAGATCGAAAATGACGATCTCGACCACCGGGTCGATATCTTCGCTGTGGGAGCGGTGTTTTTTGAGCTGTTGATCGGTGAAAAGCCATTTGGCGAAGACCTCAAAGCGGTGTCGCGAATCATCTCCGAAGATGCACCGGATCCACGAGACCACCGTCCGGATGTACCGGATCGCGTCGCTGAGATCATATTGACCGCGTTGAGCCGCGATCGAGAAGATCGCTACGATACAGCGGCCGATATGGAACGCGAAATCAAGGCCTATCTAAAAAAGATTGACGGTGTCGTGGGAACGCGCGAGCTGGCCGTGATGGTCCATCAGCTTCGCGGCCTCAAGATGCAGAAACCGACGGAGCAGCTCTTCGGATTTGAGAAGCAGGGCGTAGAGCGTCAGGGGCCGCGCCTTACGACGACCGAGTCGGAGAACGTGGAAAGTGCACAGCAAGAATCGGCGTCCGGTGAGGATAGGGGAGCCCAAGACTCGCAGGCGGTCGCCACAGCAACTGCGGCGGAGTCCACACCGACGGCGGAAGACGGCACTTCGGCGCCATCTTCACGGGTAGAAGCTGCAAACGAAGTTTCCACGACGGCAGATACGAGTCAGGAAATTCCATCGGTGATGAACGCAACTCCCGAAGTCGACGAAGCAATGCCACCGGGCCTGCAGGGAGAGCCGCCCGCCGTCTCGATCGAGGCCAAGATAGGATTTGTGATCGCCATGTTCACCCTGGTTTCAATTTTTGCGGTGGGCACCCATCTGATTTTGTCCTCCGTCGACGAGGCCGATGCGGCAGCGATGGATACCAATCTATGGCGTCATGGCGAGGACGCCCTGGTGGTGTTTATCGACGCCGACGAACCGGCGGAGTTGTATTTCGAGGGTGAGCAGGTCGGGCGGACGCCGTTCCACACGACGCTGCGTCCGGGCGACTACAAGTTGGAACTCAAATCGGAGGACGGCACGTCAAAGGAGGTTGAGATTGCCGTCGACGATGCAAAGGTCATCCAGAATTACCGATTTGAGTTCTGAGAATTCGCCTGCTTGGTGGTCAAGGGCCAGCCGTTGAAACAAAAGCGCCTGTGATGGGGATTGCTGACGACCGATTCGACCTCGATACGCACATCGACGGGACCGCCTTGGAGATCGGCAGTGGAGACGTCGTGAGCCGTCCATTGCGAGGTATGGGCGTCGATTCGCTCATCGGCGATCGGCTCATCGTCGACGTAAATGCGATAGAGGACGTCGTCACCGGATTCGAGTCGGGCCGCTCGATTGTCGAGTCCAGCGCGAAGGCGCAATATATCGGCGGTCTGTTCCACCCTAAACTGCAGCGATAAAAATCGATCCGCCGAGGGAGGATAGGCCTGGATACAGCGCCTGGGATCGTCTTCCATCTCTTTTAATACGGAACGCACGATGGTGTCTCGACCGCCGCAGCGCCATTCCACGCCTCCTCGAAGGGAGCGCCGACACTCGGTGGGCACAGCGTCCTCGCTGTGGAGCGCTACCCGTGCATCGGCCAGATAGTGGGTTAAATCGCGGTCAATACGCAGTGCTTCGGGTACGGTTACTTCCAATAATTCAACGCTTCCAAAGGAATGGGTCGCTTCGGGAGCAGAGTCGAAGGGCAGTCGGCGAAGCGCCTCGTCTCGGTGCCTACTTTCACTCAAGATCAAGACCCTTTCGATTCCGAGCAGATCCTCCAGAAGCGGCTCGTGATGGCGATGCAGTAGATTTCCCACCGGCTGAAGATGAACAAGTGGCGTCTCCGTCCAGATTGGATGGACGCGAATGGCATCGGTCGGTTCACTGAGGGCGACGGCATATTCGGCCGCCCGTTGCCAGTCGTCTGCGTCGGCTGTTCGTTGGCATTGAAATTGGACCAACAGGGAGACCACTGCCGTAAAAACGAGCAGGCCCGCCAATGATAGCGAGCCGATGCACGATGGACGTGAATCCTGATGGGTGGTCATTGTGGAAGAGGGATCTACGATTTCGCGACGCTTCGGTCTCCGCCTTGCTTGGCCTGTGATAGGCCGCCGAGTTCCATGAGGTGATCGCGATCGTAAAACGCGGTGGAGCGCTCGGTATACGGAGGGATGTGAACACCGGTATCCATGCGGATGGCGTCGCAGGGACAGGCCTCGACACAGAGTCCACAGACGATGCAGCGCAACTCATCGATGACGAAGACGTCGGGATATTTCTCGATGGTCGGATCGTCGTGCTCGGCGGCCTCGATATGAATGCAGTCCGCCGGGCAGATGGTGGAGCAACACATGCATGCCACACACCGCACTTGTCCGTCCTCGCGGAGCATCAGCCGGTGAAGACCGCGATATCGGTCTGAATACACGGTCGGCTCCTCGGGATAGTCCCGGGTGAAAATGGTCCGCTTTTCCTTATTGGGATTGAGATTTCGAAAAAAGTGTCTCGCGGTGACTGATAATCCGCGCAATATCTCGGGGATATAGGACTTCTCCCACAATCCCTGCTGGATACGGTCGACTTTTTTAACGTTGACGTTACCCATGATTCAACTCCGCGGGTGATGCAAATGCTGCGCGCCGAACCGACGCGCAGCGGGTGATGGCTCACCAGATGATGGCGAGAATAAGTGCCGTTACGAAGAGGTTGGCGATGCTCAGCGGCAGCAAGATCTTCCAGCCGAGGGTCATGACCTGATCGTAGCGAAAACGGGGCAGCGTCCAGCGCATCATAAACTGCAGCCAGACCAAAAACAGGATCTTAAAGGTGATGGCGCCAATGCGGAGCACGATTGAGATCCAGTACCAGACCTCTTCTCCAAATGGCGTCCAGACCCCGCCAAAGATACGGATTCCGTCGGCGTACACGTATGGAATTTGCCAGCCGCCCAAAAAGACGACGGTGATCAGGGCCGCGATAAAGACGGTCGCTGCATACTCCGCCAGTTGCATCATGGCGAATTTCATCGAGCTGTACTCGGTGATATAGCCGGCCACGATCTCCGATTCTCCCTCCGGCAAGTCAAAGGGAGCACGCTTGGTTTCTGCCAGTCCGGCGAGCATGAATAAAAAGAAGGCCACCGGCTGGATCACGATTCCCCACATGGGCAACCAATCGCCGATGAGGTGGCCCTGCATGCGCACCATCTCGTTGATGTTGAGGGTGCCGTAGATCATCAAGACACCGGCCAGGCTCAGGCCCATCGAGACCTCGTAGGAGATCATCTGCGCCGAGGAGCGAAGTCCACCGAGGAGGCTGAATTTACTATTCGATGCCCAGCCGGCGATGGCTGCTCCGTAGACCGAGACGGCGGCAATGGCGAATGCAAAGAGCACACCGGCGTTCATGTGCATGATCGAGAAGTAATTCTTCCACTCCCCGTCACAGACTTCGGTATAGTGCTGGACCCCACTTCCGTCGCCGGGCACCAACGTGGTGACCGAGCCGGTGCAGTAGTGATCCATAAACGGAATGACCGACCAACCAATGAGGGCCGGCATAAAAACCAGTGCCGGCGCGATGGTGTGCAAAAATTTATTGGCATTTTTGGGAGTGATATTCTCCTTGAGGACCATCTTGATCCCATCGGCGATAAAGTGCGGAAAGCCGAAGAGGCTAAAGCCGAAGAATGTCGCCTGACTGGGGCCGATTCGGTTCTGAATCTTGGCGGACTGTTTTCGATCGCCCAATAGTGTCATTGCGCTCGCCACACCCATGACGAATACAAAGACGATGACCGTAATTTTGGCGAGACTTATCAGTACTTCGACCATGGAACTTTCCTCATTGCGAACATTTATCCCAGCCGCGCCACCGCAACCCGGGGGCGGTGATCACGACAGCTACTCCGCTGGAGTCGACGTCGCTTCGTCGACGTCGGCGTCGGTTGGGGAGTCGAACATCTCCTCTTGGATTTGATGCACGAAGGTATAGCTCAGGGGAGCATCCATCGCCCGCGCCAGGCGCATAAAAATCTGCCAGTGGGGAAGCGAGTCCCCGTGGGGCGCAAAAGCCTGCTCAAAGGGCTGAGCGATGCCGTTGAAGTTGACGAAGGTACCCTCTGTTTCGGCGTGCGAACAAGCCGGCAATGCCAGATGTGCTTTCGACGAAATGTCGCTGTGGTGCTGGGCCTGCAATACCAGCAGATCGAGGTTGTCCAGTGCATCGATAAACCGCTGCCGGGTGGCATCGTCGACGGGAAGCTGGGTCTCCATCATATACAGGGTGGTGATGGTCCCCGACTCGATATCTTCGATGAGTGATTTCGTGTCTTTCAACTGGTCGGAATCACCGAAGATGGCGGATACACCCTGGCGGTTGGGGTTTTTGTCGGCCCGGATGAGAAAATCGTCTTCGAATCCATCGGATTTTCCACCCAGATACAACTGGTCGGTATGCAGCACCTCTTCGGCAAAACGCCTGGCGAGATGGAGATCTTCGCAACTGGCCTGAGGACTTATCACAAACCCAAACGACGAGTTGTCCGGCCCGTCGATGGCGCGGCGAAGTTTTTTGGCCGCCGTTTCGGTGACCCCGTGCCAGTTCAACGCCGCGCCATTGCTCATGGGGCGCAGCAGCCGATCGCGGTGAATCTCTTTATAGCTAAGTCGCCCCTCGTCGCACATCCAGTAGTCATTGACCTCTGGATTGTAACGCGGGCGATATCGCTGGACTTCGTTGCGAAAATGC
>SKPJ01000181.1 GCA_007119595.1 Myxococcales bacterium | reverse complement strand
TAGTGATCACCTGGTGGTATCCGTCCCGGCCCATATCTGTGAAGAGGTGCTCACGGGGGCGTTGGAGCCCGGCAGTGAATTAAGTGGCCTGCATTTGGAACACGGAGACGATATTACACGTCTTCAATCGTTGTCGGTCGTCGATCTATGCAACGAAGGCGGAATCGAACTTCGATTGCAGGCCGGCGATGACGCCACGAAAGCCGCACTATGGCTCGCCAGCGACGGCGTGGACCGTCGCCATCAAGAGGAGATGGTCGCCGATGCGTTGAATAGTGGTGTGGACTCGATTCCCGCGCGCGGACGGGATACGGAATTGGCGCGAATGGAGCGTCTCGATTTCATCCGTGACGAGTCGGGCGCTGAACTATCCTCGCTGGAAGAGACATCGCTGATGCCGCGGCGATTGACGGGAAATATCGAAAATCTGGTGGGGTCGGTGGAAGTTCCAGTGGGCATCGCCGGTCCCCTGTTGTTTCGGGGTCAGCAGGCCCAGGGGGTGGGATACGCGCCATTGGCGACCACGGAGGGAACGCTGGTTGCGTCAGCCTCTCGAGGAGCACGAGCGCTGACCCGTTCCGGTGGAGTGGTGACCCGGGTGATTGGGCAGCGAATGCTGCGGGCCCCCTTATTCGTTTTGTCCAGCCTCGACGGGGCATTGTTATTTGCCCGGTGGATTCGCGATCATCGAGATGAAATCGCAAACGTCACCGGCGAGGTTTCTCGCCACGCCCGGCTTATCGAATTAAAGCCCCTGGTCCTCGGGCGCCATGTGCATCTGACGTTTTTGTATGAAACCGGCGATGCGGCGGGTCAGAATATGACCACCAGTTGCACCTGGCACGCCTGTCAATGGTTGTTGAAAAAGATGCGGCATTTCGAAGAGGTGGAGTTCGAAAATTTCGTCATTGAAGCCAATATGAGCAGCGATAAAAAAGTCACATATCAGTCCTTTGTCAGTGGGCGGGGGACCCGTGTGATCGCTGAGGCATTTTTGGAGCGCGAGGCATTGGAGGACGTCCTCAAAGTCTCGCCGGAGCAGCTTTTGCGCACCACCCACGCCTTTATGGCCGGCAGCATTCAAGCCGGCATGGTGGGCTTTAATATCAATGTGGCCAATATTGTAGCCGCCGTCTATACGGCCACCGGACAGGATATCGGCTGCGTTCACGAGTCGAGCCTCGGTCAGTTGTACATCGAGGCCGAAGGCGACGGCGTGGTGGCCAGTTTGTTATTGCCGGGACTGATCGTGGGAACCGTCGGTGGTGGAACCCAGCTTCCCAAACAACAGGACTATCTGGAGTTGATGGGCTGTGCCGGTTCCGGCAAGGCGGCGAGGTTTGCCGAACTGATCGCCGGGTTTTGTCTGGCCCTCGATCTCTCAACGCTATCGGCCATCGCCAGCGGTCAATTTGCCCAGGCCCACGAGAGGCTCGGTAGAAATCGACCGGTCGAGTGGCTCAAACGCTCCGATCTGGATGCGCAGTTTTTTCAACGAGGACTCCAACAGGCGCTCGACGACTCCACCGTGGAGGTCGAGGCGGTCGAATTTGGCGACGACTCCCAGTTGGGGAGCAGCATCATCACGGAGTTGACCTCACAGAAGGCCCGAAAATTGGTGGGTCTTTTTCCCATTACCATAACCTACGGGACCTCGACACAGGGCGCGAATTCGCTCGATGTGATCGCCAAGGTCAAGCCCATTGACGACGAGATTATTTTGATGCTCGGCAGTATGGCGTCCATGTGCGGACGCCAGGTGGGCGAGACCTTCGCAAGGCATAAGGGCCGGCTCGATTTTACGGGCTGTGATATTCGCGAAATTGCCATTTACCAGCAAGATGATCCGCGCTTTGTAGAGCATACACCGCAGGTGTACCAGACTCTCTGCGACGGTTCGCGGGAGGCCTTCGTCATCGTCATGGAGCATCTGCAGGACGTGATGCTCGTGGATACAGCCGATGATACGAGTGTGTGGAAGGACGAGCATATCGTGGCCGCTCTGGAGGGAATCGCCGCCGTTCATGCCATCTGGTATGAGCGCACTGAAGAGTTGCGTGAAGAGGACTGGCTCGGTCCCGTTGCTTCGGCAGCGTCGATGGCCGATATGAGTGATCTGTGGGGTGCGCTCAACGATCACGCTCGACGGGAGTTTCCGCAGTGGATAAGCCGCGAGGAACACGCTGAGGTCGAGCAGATTATCGATGAGTTACCGTCGTGGTATGCAGAATTGGAGAATTGTTCGACCACATTGGTCCACAACGATTTCAATCCGCGAAATATCTGTCTGCGAAGGACCGAAAAAGGCCCAACGCTGTGTGCCTATGATTGGGAGCTTGCGACGGTGGCACCGCCCCAGAGAGATCTGGCTGAATTTCTGGCCTTCGTGCTTTCACCGGACGTCGACGAAGAGCTCGTGTCCCGCTATCTCGAAATTCATCGCTCTGCCCTGCAGCGTGAGACGGGACACAGAATCGACAGCCGGCAGTGGCGTCGTGGTTATGGATTATGCCTGCTCGATTTGACCGTCAATCGCTTCGGTTTGTATCTGATGGCCCATACCTTTCGTCAATATGGATTTTTGGAGCGCAGCATCGCCACCTTGCGGCGGCTGCGGGCCATCGAAGAGGCCACCGAAATATAGGATGGATCGGCTCTCAATTGGATCGCCTATCCCCGTCTGATATGCTCGCTGTTATGGATTTAAGATCTTGGTCAAAAATTGTGCTTGGGGTTTATTTGGTGGCGCTACTAGCCGGCTGTGGGACCGATCCCCTCCCGGAAGAGCCCGAGGAGGAATCGCCGGCGGAGGATTCGAATGGAGTTCCCGAAGTAGTCCAGACGGTGCACCCTACGCTTACTGTGGATACACCGCTTGCGGGCACATATGCGAGTGATGACACCGTCCTGGTCAGTGGAAGCGTCGAGGAAGGTTCGGCACCGCTGACAACACTCACCATTGGCGATGAAGAAGTGTCCATTGAAGGGGGAGCATTTGCCCATCATATGGACCTTGAGCCGGGGCCCAATATCCTTGGATTGCGCTTGCAATCGGAGGATGCCGGAAGGGCGGTGGAGGCCGTCAGTGTCTTTGGTCCATCGACGAACCCGCCGGCGACGACGATCGAAGAGGCACTTCAAATCGATATGGGGCAGCAATTTCTCGACAACGGCAGCTCCGAACTCGATGATCTGGCAGGTATTTTACAGGCCTTGCTTCAGGACCAGCAATTTTTGGAGTCCTTTGTCGACGAGCCATACGAGGTCGGCGAGGACAGCTTTGTCGAGGTCACCCGAATCGAGATCTCCGATGCCGAAATCGATATAACGGCCATCTCGGGTTGTCTGGACAGTGTGATCGTCTTGGGAGCCGTCGACGAGCACAGCCAAGGTTTTATGGAGATCGATCTTCAGGCCACCGGCAGTAGCGCGATCTTTGGGGACGAAATCTACCTGTCGACCCGCAGCACCAGGTTGGAAGCACAGATCTGTTCGGGGGTCACCGATGGAGAGCTCGAACTCGATATCTACAATCCCTATGTGAGCTTCGAGGAGTTCAAGCTGGCCACCAGCGATCACCCCGATCTCGCAGAAGAGTATCCCACGTTGACTCAAACTGTGGCATCGGTAGCCGAATCGGCGCTCGAGGATTGGATCGGCGAGACCGTCGCCGATCTCGTGTTAGAGATGCTGGAGCAATTTGTGGCGAGCTATGAATTCGGCGTCGATCCGGTAGTGACCGCCAGTTTCGACCTGGCGGATATCGAGATCGACGGTGCTGGAGTGAGATTGAGCGCGTCCGGCCGCTTCTCGACGCCGCAGGGGCTAGCGGAGCTGCCGGAGACCGTGGGCTCACTTCGCACGGAGACAACACCGATGACGGGCCCGATCTCTGATGCTCCGGTAGCCGTCGCGATGTCGAAAGACGCGCTCAATCAACTACTCTTTGCCCTGTGGTATGGCGGTGGTTTCGCCGATTACGACGTTCCCACCGAGGACCTCGATGATCTCCCCGATGTATTTAAACCGCTGACTTCGATTGATGTCGATGTCTGGTTGCCGCCGACGTTTATGGCAGCCACGGAGCCCGAATATCTCTTCGACCTCGCAGTGGGAGGCGTAGGCGTGGACCTCATCGCAGGAGGGGATCGCCACTTCGAGATGGGAATTCACCTTCGGGCCGGCGTCGATATCGAGGTCGACGAGGAGGGATTGCTGATGCTCGAGATCGACAACCGGGCCCAGCGCATCACGGTACAGGCAGGCGTTGCCAACGCGCCGCCGGAGCACGATAAAGGCGATCTAGCAGCACTGCTTCGCATGATTACCCCCGCCGCGTTGGGCGAAGCCAATGTGGATTTTGAGGGCTTTCCACTACCGGCCTTCGATCTGGCGAGTTTCAGCGATAGCCTCGGCGGGTTTGAGGGACGAGCGATTTCCTTTGCTCCCTCCTCCTTTTCGGCCGGTGGCAGTGAAAACGCCTACCTCATCGTTGAAGGCTCGCTGCGCGAGGATCAGCAGTGATCGCCAAGTTACAAATAGAGATTCAAAAATGGGCGGCGGCGCGCACTCTGACTTCGGAGAGTTCGCTGAATAAACCGAGCGTCGTTCCCTCCTGACCGGATTGAAACATCGCTCCAAGGCCCAGCTCCAGGACGTCGTCGTGGCGATAGTTCAAGCCCAATTGACTCAAAAAGCCAAATGCGTCGAACTGTTGATTGGCCTCCACTCCACCGCTCAACTCCACCTCGAAGGAGGAGTCGATGGCCGGAGCGCGCAGTCCCACCAGTCCGTAGTGATGTAGATCCGAGGCGTTGCGCTCGAAGATAAAGCCGTGGATATATTGAAAATTGAGATAAACGCTGGTGCCGATGGAGGTATCGGCGCCGACCAAAAAGGATGGATAGGGATTTCCTGCCTGGATTTCGGCGCTGATATCCTCATCGGGTGCCTCGTCAATGGCGTTGAGGCGTTCCAGATCCTCGAGCCGCGATTGAGAGATGAAGACCGTGGTCTGGGAGGGAATCATCAATGCGGCATCAATCCAACCAGTCCAAGACCCGAAGAGGGGAGCTCGGGCCTCAGCGGCCACCATCTGTAGTTTTGGATAGCGAAGATTGACCACCAGATCCGTTGTCTCGCCATCGAAGAAATTTTCCGGGATCACTTCGCCGGACAGTTGCGGAAGGGTATCGCGACCGTAGTACCAACCGACGGCCACGTCGGCGATCGACCCCGCTCGCTGAGCGCGCAATGCGACGGCGCTCTCCGACAAGGTCTGAGGCGGTAACTCCACGCGGGTTCGGACATTTTCGATCTCCGGTGTTGCTCCCTCGACGTTGTCATCGAGATCGACGTCGTCGGCCACCTCGGAGCCGGCGGCGATATCGACCACTCGTTCACTCAACATGCTGGGCATAAAGAAGGGAAACCAGGTCGCCGAAAAGGTGAGCGACGAGGTGTAGAAGCTTGCGTGGGCGGCCGGCACGGCGAGTCGCTGATCAAATTGTGTGGCATCGCTCAAATCGTAGGGATTGAGACGGTCCGATGGGCTGTAGCCGTCGCCTGTTCCCCAGCGTTCAGTCTGTGCACCGACGCGGATATCGAGTCCATCGACACCGACGTCATATCCGGCCACCCAGGCGTCGGTAAATCGCATGCTGACATCCTGGAGATTTTCCACCCTCGCCGAGTCTTCGGCGCGCCCCACGTCGGGAAAAGTGTCGTTGCGAAGGGTCGCGGCCGCTCGTGCGTCGACACTGGGGCCGAGGTCGGCGTCCAACTCCAGGTCGAGAATATTTCGGTTCTGATAGTCCAGAAATTCGCACGCGTCGTCGCAGGTCAAAATGAAGACCCCAACAGTCGACGACAGCGCTCCTCCGAACTCCACGGTCTCCGCCATCGCCGTCGAGGTCCAGCCACCCATCACCACAGCGGCAAATACCGACCATCCAGCGACGATTGTTCCGATGTGTCGATCGGACCAATATCTGGCAGCACTGCTTCGCCTCACTCGGAAGCTCCCGCCTGTTCGTTGCCGTCCAGTCGGGTTGCTTCAAATCGCAACGTGACATTGCAGGACTCCGGCATTCCGGCGGGGCAGCGCTCGTCTCCGCGGGGGTTTCGCATCGTTAGCGAGGCCAACCCCTCGGCGTTATTCGCATCGATGAGCGCCAGGTCGACGAAACCATCCAATTCGGCGACGCATTCTCCAAAGCGCTCCGGATCGAGTTGCACACTCGGGTTGGTTTCGGCGACCAATTGCTGTTCACTGTCGCTGATGCGGGTGGCTGTCACCGTCATTTCGTGAAAGGGGTCTCGCAAATCGATGGCGTATGTCACCGGGAGTTCCGAAAAGGAATGGAGTTCTACGGGGTGAGGCCACTCCCAGGGCTCGCTATCACCGCGGGGCATAAATAAGGGGTTGAGTCCGCCGTCGAGGCATTGGTCGTCGACTTGAAGCGTGGAGACTAAGAAATCTCCGGAGGAGAAAGAGATTTCCGGCTCCTCGTGATGTTCTGACCCTTCCGGCTCGGAGCCACAGGAGAGCTGAATAAAAAACACGAATATGATAATGAATGCGCCCCCGAAGGAGCGTGTCGATATGGGCGGGTAATACAACAACATATGGAAAACACGTTGAGGGAGTTGACTCGTTCGAAACGACAGCAAAAAACTTATATCATGGGCAACCGGTGAACGCACGAGTGGTGTAACGTCTAGCCCCGGTGCGGGGCAGCGGACCAAGGTCTTTGAGGAATACGGTGGCGTGTAATGAAAGTATTGACCAGTGGTTGTTTTCTCGCGATGGCACTTTGTTTTCCCGTCTTTGCGATGGCCGATGATTCCCCGGAGACCACCAGCGACTCGTCGGTGGTCGCCGATGACTCCGCGGATGGATCGGCAAATGAATCGGCCGATGGATCGCCGGATGCCACGGAGATACTCAAGGGCGTCGACCGGGCGCTCTCCATTGCCGAGGACTTTCGGGCGACCATTGAGTTGGTGACTACGACCGCCTCTGGCAGAACGGAAGAGCGCACGATGACGGTTGCCCAAAAGGGGCAGCATCAGCGCCTGGTCCAGCTCACCGGACCGGCACGATTGCGCGGTGTCGGTCTACTCGCCAAAGACGAGGGGCAGCTCTACATCTACTTGCCATCTTTCGGTCGTATCCGGCGGGTGGCCGGACAGCAGCGAGGCGAGCCATTTTTGGGGAGTAATTTTACTCAAGACGATCTGTCGCGCACCGAATTTTCGGGGCGTTTCGAGCCGGAGCTTGCCGATGAAGATTCCGAACACTGGACAGTGCATCTGACACCCAACGAACCGGACGATGAACCCTATGAACACCTGGTCATCAAGGTGCGAAAAGAAGACCACCAGGTGCCGGAGATTCTCTTTTTTGAGGATGGGTCCCAAGAGCCCACTCGGCGATTGACTGCCAGTGATTTTCGTCGCGAGGACAATCAGGTGCTGGCTCATACGGTAATCGTCGAAGATCTGCAGAGCGAGAGTCGATCCGTTGCCAAACTCTCCGATGTGGAGGTCAATACTGGATTGAGTGATTCACTATTTACCCGCCGATACCTGCAGCGCTGAACTGACGTAGCAATACATTCTGGGCTGCGACGAACACATATTTGTGCTTCTGGGCTCCGGCAATTCCTTTCGGATCGTGCGATGACTTTTCGCCTTAAAACGTCCGGTAACGCCGACGGGTTGCCGGAGGGGTTTTTTGATGTGGCCCGGCGTATCTACCGCGACGAGCCGAGGTGGATTCCTGAAGACCCAGCGGGGCTGGAGAATCGATTTAGCGCGGAAAATCCCTGGTTTGCACACGGCAAAACCGCGGCGTTTTGCATCCCCGACAAGGCGCGGTTGGCGATGTTTAAGCATCCATCGGCGTTCGTCGATGGAAGAGCTGCAGCGTTTTTCGGCTATTGGGAAACTGTCGGTGACGACGCCGCCGACACGTTCATCTTCAACGCCGCGCAGGACTGGGCGAGAGAGCAGGGCGCGGAGTATCTATGTGGGCCGATCAATTTCTCGACCTACGGCACCTATCGCCTGCTGCTCGAGATCGAAGACGGGGGCTATCCCTTCGTCGGTGAACCCTTTAATCCACAGTATTATCCCGAGATACTTCGCGGCTTCAACTTTGAACCTCGTTCCAAGGCCCTGACTCAGATCGCCCCCGCAGAGGTGATGTCGAAGGTGTGGAGAAAGCGAAAACCGCTGGTCGACGAATTGCGCTCGCAGGGATATCGAATCGAAGCACTGGAGCACCAAATTTGGTTGAATAACCTGCGCGAGTTGCACGAATTGATCAACGAGATGTTCTCCGACAATTTCGGATATACACCGCTGTCCTTTGCTGCCTTCGAACAGATGTGCAACGCATCGTTCATTCGCCGCATCGACCCTCGTACTAGTGTGATCGCCTATGCTCCCGACGACTCGATCGCCGGGTTTTTCTTGCTCGTCCCCCAATATGGGCCGCTGATCGTGCAGGGAGCAAAAGACGATCGGGTAGCGGTCGGGGACCTCTCATTTGATCAACACTTCCCACGGCTTAGAGAGCGCGGTGATGTAGGCGGGATCTTTAAGACCGGTGCCGTTGCACCGGCCCATCGTGAGAAGGGGATTTTTTCGGCGTTGACGATTACGACCTTCGAGTTGGGAGAGGGGATCTACGACAGTTGGTACGGAGCGCTGATCAGAGCGGACAATCCAAGCCGGCGCTACGCCGATGGATACGCCGATGATAGCCGTCGCTACGCATTATTCGGAAAAGAGTTGAATCACTGAGCTTGTAGGAAAGTTACCGGTTGCGTATCGAAGCCGCCATGGCGCAGCCGGCGAGGTAACCGGTGGTCCATGCATTTTGGAAGTTGAATCCGCCGGTGACGCCGTCGATGTTGAGAATTTCGCCGGCAAAATACAGTCCGTCGTGGACTCGGCTCTCCAGGGTGCGCATATCCACATCATCGGTGGGAACGCCGCCGCTGGTGACGAATTCCTCCTTGAAAGTACTCTTGGAGTGAACCTGAAACCGGCTCTGTGTGAGTTGATTTGCGAGGCCGCTTCGGGCGTCGCGGGGCAGAGAAGCCCAGCGGCATCGATCGGGTACTTCGGCGGCTTCCACGAACCGTCGCCACAGCCGATTGGGGAGTTGCTCAAAGGGCGACAATGTCGCCACCTGGCGCTTTCCCGCTTCGTGGCGCATCGAGCGCAGCCGCGACGATACGTCGACGCCGGGCAGCCAGTTGACGATGAGGCTAAATTGATAGTCCAGATCGTGGAGTATGCGCGCTCCCCACGCCGAGACCTTTAATATTGCCGGGCCGCTAAATCCGCGATGGGTGATCAGCAGGGGACCGTGGTTGTCGAGGTCTTCACCGGCGACCTGGAGCTCGACGGGATCGACAGACAGTCCCTGCAGGTCTTCGATGCGCCGATCGTCGATGTCGAATGTAAATAGAGAGGGAACCGCCGGTATCAAACGATGGCCCAATTGTTCCGGTAGCATGGCGCTACTTTTCAGGCGCGTGCCACCGGCGGCGATCAGAACTTGATCGGCTGTGATCTGGTGTTCGTCCTTCATCGTCAGCTCAAAGCGGTATTGGGTCTTGCTCGTCGAGCGGCGAATGGAGCGCACTCCACATCTTGTGCGAACTTCGACCCCCGCCTCGTCGGCGGCATCGCGCAGACAGTCGATCACGGTCTGAGAGTCATCGGTGGTGGGAAATATTCGTCCGTCGGACTCCGTCTTTAGCTCCATTCCCCGTTGGGAGAACCACTGCACCGCTTCGGTGACACCAAAGCGATACATCGGACCGATGAGTGCTTTATTTCCACGTGGATAGTGGCGAGTTGCCATTTGCATTGGGTCGAAGCAGTGATGGGTGACGTTACATCGTCCACCGCCGGAGATCTTAACTTTGTTCAGAACACGCCCCGACTTCTCGGCGATGAGTACGCGGGCGCCGGACGGGGCCTCGCTGGCGCAAATAATGGCGCCGAAAAACCCGGCTGCTCCGCCACCGATGATCACTGCATCCCATCTCTCAGTCACTGATTACGTCTCCAAATCTAAGGTACACCGACAATATTCTCCGCACGCTGCTTGCAGGCTACCCGGCAGGATTGTTGTATGATGAAACGAGGTGAGCACCACGATTGGGCGCAGACGAGAGCAGATGATGGCAGTCGACGGACGATTGATCGAGGAAAATATTCGAGAACGACGCTTTGAGGTTGACCATAACTTCGACGGATGGCGACTCGACAAATTTTTGGCCAATCGAATCGATGGGATGTCGCGCTCATTGGCCGGCCGTGTGGCGAAGGGAGGCGATGTGGAGGTGATTCCGCGCCGCAAAATCAAAGCCGGGACCCGACTTCGCAATGAAGATCTGGTGATTCTGCGCGAGGAGTTACCCCCGGAGGTCGTCCAGGATGACGAGGTCTCCATCCTGTACGAGGACGAGGCGATGTTGGTGTT
Organism: Myxococcales bacterium; assembly: GCA_007119595.1. Lineage (GTDB taxonomy): Bacteria > Myxococcota_A > Bradymonadia > Bradymonadales > Bradymonadaceae > SLJM01. The sequence continues at coordinate 2,455 of SKPJ01000181.1, read as the reverse complement.
GTACAAGCCGGCGGGAATGTTGGTCCACGAAACGGCGACGGTACGGCTCAATACGATCACCCACTATCTCGAGCGGCAGGGATTTGACGAGGCGGAACCGGTCCACCGGCTCGACCGCGAAACCAGCGGTGCCCTGGTATGTGCTCGTGAACACCAATTCGCCGCTCCATTATGCGAGCTCTTCGCCGGCGATGATCCCCACAAGGTCTATCGAGCACTGGTCGTCGATCCCAGTGGAAAGTGGTCCCCGGGACAGACGATGAAGATCGATATACCGCTTGGTTTCGACGACGATAGCGATTTGCCACATAAGGTATGGCGCGGTGAATTGGAGGCCCAAACCAGGGTGGAAGCGCTGGGACGAAGACAAGGCGAGGCCGGAGAATTGGCGGATTTAAAGGTCACCATCGAGACCGGGCGTCAGCACCAGATTCGGGTACACCTGGCGATGCAGGATACGCCGGTCGCTGGAGATAAGCTGTATGAAATGGGAGACGAATTTTTCAAAAATATCTGCGATCATCCCGAAGATGAGATGCTGCTATCGAAATTGCGTCTTCCAAGACAGGCGCTACATGCCTGGAGAATCTCCATTACCCATCCGCTAAAAGAGCATCGAATCGAGGTCCAAGCACCACTTCCACAGATATGGTCTGCAAAATTACCGTGAGGGGGCCGTCACCGGGGTGGAGCGCCACTGGTGTGCCTGTTCTTCGGTACATCGGTCGCTTTCGACGACCATCGTGATCTCCAGGCGCCAGTCGATATCGATCGGTTGGTCGACCGGTCTCGGTAGGCCGCCGGCGTTGGAGCCGGCCGGGATGCATCGGCTCAGCATCGATTCCGGAGTTCGTTGACCATTGGATTCTCCAATGGCGATCACATAGGCCCGTCGCGGCGTCTCGAGCACTCCACCGGGATGCAACGCAATCTCTCGGTCGATGAATAATGCATCGACAAACGGCGACTCGGCGACATGTAGAGCGCCGACCTGGTGGTAATACTGGGCTAGAAGGCGCGCCAAGACATCTCGGGCGCCCGGGTCATCGTGGTGCCAGGCGGTCTCTTCGAAGCGAACGATGCCTTGCTGCATCACATCTCGATCAAAGGGGTCGCCCATCGCTTCTGCAAGGCGGATGATTGCCGTCGCCGCGCGCCACTCGATAAATAGATCGTCACTTCGCTGGTGAGCCGATTCGGCGAGGGCCACCAAAATCGGATCCAGTCCGGCCGGGCGCGGTGTATGGCGGGACCACTCGTGACTTACCTGGGCGAGCATCGCCGGCTCTTCGGTATCGGCGCGATCCAAAAGTGTTTGCGCCAATCGCTTTTCGTCCTCCGGATGATCTCCGGCAGCGTAGCCGATGGCGATAAAGGAGCACACGGCGAAGAGAGCCACCAGAGATGCGGCGACGATATTTATCGCCGTGCCGGAGGGGCGATGGGTTCGAAAGTGCTCTTGGCCCCAGAGCATCATCCAGCCGAAGACGACTCCGGCGGCAAAGCCGCCGAAGTGTCCCCAGGCGTCGATGACTGGAACTGCCACCGACAAAACGGCGTTCAGTCCCAGGATAACGACCCACCAGCGTCGGGTCTGGCGATAGGGCGGGGGGAGTTGCATTCCGAAGCGCAGGTGCAGCGCGAAGTAGGCGCCGAGGAGTCCGAATAGCGCCGTGGATATACCGACTGAAAATAGGGCCGCCGTCCCCAATAGTGACGCCGTCGCCCCAACAAGAGCGGTTCCCAGGGTCAGCACGATGGTCCGTCCCTCGCCAAAGAGCCGCTCGCAATAGGTGCCCAAAAAATAAAGGGCAAATGCGTTGACCGCGAAGTGGATCCCGTTTCCGTGCAATAGATTCGCCGTTACGACACGCCATACCTGGTGTTGTTCGAGCACCAAGATCGGTGAATTGGCCCCGAAATACAGAAATTCGAGCACGTCGATCGGCGGCCCCAAAAAGACCTGGGCGGCGAAGATAGCGGCGATGACCCAAAATAACCGCTTCGTAAAGCGGGGGGTGATGGAACTCGCTTTCTGACTGGACTCCGCGAGCTGCCGCATCTGGTGAAGTTGCTCCGCAGAGTCGGGGCGTCGGACGATGCGGTCTGTCAATTGGGCCCACAATACACGCCACAATTGGGGCTCGGGAAAGTCGGAGGCCACGAAGACCTGGGTTCCCTTCGGCCCGTCTATAACCAGCGCTGGCTGCCCCCGAGAGACGAGGGGGACGATGGTTCGAATCTCTTCGTAGGCGATGGAGTTGGTGCGCCGGGAGTTGCGTCCCCGCGGCAATTCAACGACATCTTTTCCGAATTGCACGATCCGGTTCGACGACGGCATCAATATACGGCGGATGATGATGGCCACGAGTACCGCCGCCACCGGTGACAGCCATATCCAGACGGGAAGCGATATCTCCAGAATCGCCGATGCTTCGCGGAGCAGCAAAAAGAT
>SKPJ01000034.1 GCA_007119595.1 Myxococcales bacterium | reverse complement strand
TGTTGGAGATCTGCGAGTCATGAATTTGGTGCTCAAATTTCGCTGGGTCTGGGTCCTCTTATTGGTCCTCGTGGTGGCCGCCGTCAGCCCCGGATTGCCGACGGCCGTGGAGACCGACAACGCGCTGACCGTCTGGTTTCTGGAGACGGACCCCCAACTTCAGACCTACCAGCAATTCCACGACGAGTTCGGTAACGACGAAGTCATCTTGCTGCACGTCAAAAATGAGGAGGGGATCTTCACGCCCTCGGTATTGCGCGATGTGGAGTCTCTGTCCAACGCCGTGGAGTCCATCGACGGCGTGGCGCGAGTCCACTCCATTTTAACCGTCCAAGATGCCTGGGACACCGCGGAGGGTCTGGTCTTTCGGCCGCTTATCCCCGATCCGGTGCCCGACGACGAGGAGCTCATCGAGAGCGCCGGTGCGCGCACGGTGAACAATCCCCTATTTGTCGATCGCCTCGTCGATGCCGAGGGCACACAGACCATGCTGTGGGCCGAGATGGAGGTCATGGACGATCTGGACGCCGTGCGCGACCGGGTGGTCGCCGATGTCCGCCAAAAAGCCACGGATGTGATGGGCAAGGAAAAGTTCGCAATGGGGGGCGTGGGTGTGATCTACTCCGGTCTCAACGTGGCCACGGAGCGCGATTTCGGGATCTTTTTGAGCGTCAGTTATCTGCTGATGTTTTTGCTGATGTGGTGGATTTTTCGCAATCTTCGGATCGTCGCCGCCGCCATCGGCGTCATCTCCGTGGGAACGCTGATCTCGCTTGGACTGTACGGACTCTTCGGCCACCAGTTGAATATGGTCACCGTCGTGATTCCCATATTGGTGATCGTGTTGGGGATCGCCGACGCCGTTCATATGCCCTCGATTTTTCTCACCCTTCGACGCGGTGATCCGTCGGTGTCCTCCGGGGAGTTGGTGGTCCGCACGCTGCGATGTGTGGGGCTTCCGAGTCTGCTGACGACCCTGACCACGATGGGTAGTTTTTTGGCCCTGACCAGTTCCCCGATGGCGGTGATCCGCAATCTGGGAATCTACAGCGCCATCGGTATCGGGGCGGCCCTATTTGCGACCATCGTATTGATGACCATTGCTCTCGCCGGATTGAGCGCCGATTACGAGCCGCCGGAGCATCGATGGTTGAGGGATATCCTCGATCGTGCGCGCAACTTGTTGAAGACTCGGCGTTTTGTCGTCGCCGCAGCGCTCGCCGTGGTCGTAGTGCTCGCCGCCTGGGGAGCGAGCACAGTGGAGGTCGATACCTACACCATCGGTTATCTGCCGGATGACAATCCGGTGGTCGTCGATCACGAAAAAATCGAGGAGCATTGGGGGGCTTACTCGCTCTTGGAATTCGTGGTTCATCCCCGCGACGGGCTCACCACCGAAGATCCGGAGGTATTGGAGGCCATTGAGCGATTCGTGGCCGGCGCCGGTGAGCACGAGTTGGTGCGAAACGGCTTCAGTCTCGCCGACGTCTACCGCCGAAGTGCTGCGGTCTATATGGGCGAATTGGAGGAGGCCCCGGATCTAAGCGAACCGCTGACACCGGCCCAGGTCGAGCAGTTGGGACTGCTATTGTCGATGCAGCGATTGGAGTGGGATCGCTCGAAGCCGGAGTACGACGACAACTTCATGGCCCGGGTGACCAATTACGACCGAGATCTGGGGCGCATCACCTTGAGCAGTGAGATGGTCAGCGCCAAGACCCTGGACGAACTCTTCGACTGGCTCCAAGCGTTGAGCGAGGAGACGATGGGTGATGTGGCCACCATCGAACCCGCCGGTTATCCGCCGCTATACGTCAAGATCATCGACCACGTGATGGAATCCAAGGTGCTGGGCTTTTTCCTGGCGCTAGTCATCATCTTCAGCATGTTGCTAATCGGTCTGCGCTCTATCCGTCTGGCTGTGATCGGCCTTCCCGCCAATATTTTTCCCGTCTTGGTGATGATGGGGGCAATGGGAGCACTGCAGATCGATCTGGATATCGGTACGGCCACTGTGGGCGCCATTGTGCTGGGTATCGCCATCGACGATAGCGTTCACTTTTTGCATCACTGGAAGGAGGCCGAGCAACGAGGGTTTTCGTGGGAGGATTGCATCATTCACACCTTTCGCCATGCCGGAATGGCGGCCCTTATCACAACGGCAATTCTCGTCGGTGGCTTCCCCATCTTGATGCTCGCCGATGTGAAGACCGTCTTCTATTTCGGATTGCTGACGTCGCTGGCCGCGGCGGCGGCCTTGATCGCCGATCTATTCCTCTTGCCCCTGTTGCTTCGGTGGTGGCCGAAACGGCGCAAAACGGAGTGACAGGATTTACCGTTTAGCTCAACTCGTAAGTGCCGCGGCCCGGTGAAGCGCTGTACGCGGAGGCGCGGAGGCGCTGAGACGCTGTACGCGGAGGCGCTGAGACGCTGAGACGCTGTACGCGGAGGCGCGGAGGCGCTGAGACGCTATACGCGAAAGAGCTCGCTAAATCCCGCTGAGGACGCTGTAGAACTGCGGTGTGTGCGAGCCCCGGTGTTGATAGTTCGATTGGTCATCACGGGTACAGTGCGGCAGGGACGGCCGGGTTTTTCAGCGCGATCAGCGTAGTTTAGCGGAATCTTTCGCGCTCGGGCGTTCAGCGTTCAACGTTCGGCGTTCAACGTTCGGTGTTCCACGTTCAGCGTTCCACGTTCCACGTTCTACGTTCTACGTTCTACGTTCAGCGCCTTCGCGTGAAACGTACGTCACGACGCCTGATAGCGCCATCTTTCGGTCGCTACTCGCTTGAAGGAGCGATGCTACGCCTGCACTCGGAGCAACCAGAAATCTGGCGCTATCATCTCGTCGGTGCCGCAAGTGTATAGGTGACGAGCCCCTCACGGTGTGTAGCGCCTTGACAGCGACATCCACCATTTATAGAGCTCAGAGCCATGAAGATATTAATGCCGTTGGCAGATAGGGATTTCGATCCCACCGAGAGCGCGATTCCCTGGAAGGTGTTGAGCGATGCGGGCCATGATATCGTCTTCGCCACACCGTCCGGAGAAAAGGGCACGGCCGACGAGCGCATGGTCACGGGAAAGGGACTCGGTCCCTGGTCACCGTTGCTGCGTGCCCGGTCCGATGCTCGTGATGCCTATGCGGAGATGGAAGATGCGCCGGCATTTGTGGAGCCGCTTTCTTTCGAGGAGGCAGAAGAGGGCAAATATGACGGTCTGATTCTTCCCGGCGGGCACGCTCCGGGTATGCGGCCGTACCTCGAGTCTGCTGTGCTGCAGCGCCTCGTCGCTCGCCATATGAACTCGGGCCGTCCGCTCGGGGCGATCTGCCATGGTGTAGTGGTCGTGGCGCGGGCGGAGCGCGACGGAGCCTCGATTCTTCGGGGACGCACGACCACGGCGCTACCGGCTTCCATGGAGTTGTCGGCCTGGATGCTGACCTGTTTGTGGTTGGGAAAATACTACCGCACCTACGATCAAACCGTGCAGGCCGAGGTCAGCGCTGCTGTCGGCGACGACGGAGAGTTTAAGTCCGGTCCGATGAGTTTGCTCCGCGATCGACAAGACCGCCTGGGGCGAGGCTTTACGGTGCGCGATGGCAATTATCTCTCTGCGCGCTGGCCCGGAGATTCCTATCGGTTTTCCAAC
>SKPJ01000016.1 GCA_007119595.1 Myxococcales bacterium | reverse complement strand
TTCAACGGCAGTCCTCGAAGAGCATTGAGCAAAAGGGCGATGATGATCAGCATCACCAGGTGGGGCCAGAACAAAATCGCCGGACCCCAGGTCGGCCCCATGGCGTGCAGCAGCCAGCGCTGGCGCTGTTGTTCGATATACAGGTCGATATTGGTGGCTTCGGCGCCGATGTCGATCTGAGGCATATGCTCCACAAACGCCGGCTCCCAGGGTTGGTTCCATTCGATGGTATAGGTGTGTTCGCCGGGATGGATCGGAAGGCTGAGTTCACGATCCTCGAAGCGCAGACTGTGTTCCCGGCCGTCGACGGTCGTGGATTGAATCTCTGCATTGGCCGGTAAGGTAACGGTTTGCGAGCTATCCTCGGAGGCGCGAATGGTCATTTGCAGGCTCGCCTCCAAGAGCCGCTTGCCGGGCGTGATGCGGTACTGCACGTCGTCGACGGTCGAGGATTGTCCTTCGGCGCCGGCGGGACGCTCGACGTCGATGGTCAGTGATTCCGCCGGCCAGGGCTTCCAGGTGGGGCGATAGGTTCCGTCTTCTTCATCGATCCATGTAATCGGTGGCAATTCGGAGAAGTGACAGCGCCAGATACGGCTGCACTCGACGGTCCAATTCTCGGACCACGGTTGGTCGGTGGCGGCGGTCAATTCCACCTGGTCCTGGACCGGAATTTCGCTCCGGTACGCCACGGTGTGCTCGCCGCGGGAAAAGTCCACCAACACCTCGCCATCCTCGATGCGGGGCCCGTCGGTGATGACACTCTCCCCGTCGAGGAGTGGAATTCTGACCAGTCGCGAGCGACTGGCGTCGCTGCGAGTGATCGTGGTCTGGACCTGCCAGGGAATGCCGAGTCCGAGGAATCGATCGATTTGATACCAGGGCGGAAGGTCCTGGGCCTGATCGCGATCCTCGATGGCGGCGTCTTGTGCGTCCTCGGTGCGGGCCAGTTGCAGAGAGCTGTCCGGAATTCCCCCGGCGCTCAATCCGTCGACGGTCCAGTCCGTGCTGTCAAAGGAGACTTTTTTGGGGCGCGCCGCGTCGTCGAATCGAAGGGTGTTTACCTCGCGATTGGCCAGTTGGCCCACGATCTCCACGGTATGAGTTCCGGCGGGGATTCGGACCGCCGTCAGACCTCCGGGTTGGCGGCGAAATTGGGAGGTCTCGACTCCGTTGATGTGGACCGACTCGATGCGCAGTGAATCGGTCGGTCCGGGCAGATGCCAGCCGGCGTCCATCTGTGCATGGACCTCGGCAATGAGGGTCAACTCCCGGCCGTCGACGGCGAGATCGGCATGGCTGGCCACGACGCAGGAGGCGTCACAGGTCTGGGCGGCAATCAGGCGCTTGCGCAGCGTCTGCAGCAGGTCGTGGTCCATCCCGGTGACCGAAATGTTCGAGCTGTCGGTGCTGTGAACGGGCACTTTTGAGTGATCGTCTTCTGCGTGGGCGATGGAAGCACTGCTCAACGTGGCCAGGCACACCAATGCGACGCCGCTCGATTGCAATAAATGGCGCCAAAAGGTGCCCTGATGGGCGTCGTCGCTACCGTCGCCATCGCTATCGCCGTCGTGATCTGGGTCGCCGTCTCTTTTTGTCCACGCCATGTCGCGAGGCGAGAGCAAAACCAGGGCGAGGACGATGAGCAGGGCAATGCGCAAAAACGTGAGCAACCGATTGAAGGTTGGAGAGATGAGCCACAGTCGAATCTCATGATCTCTGTGGACTGGCCCGCTCCAGCTCAGGTACCACTGACTCCAGGACCAATCCGCCGTTCCCGCGCCGGTCTGGACGACGGCGTTGGGGTCGACCTGGTTCAATTTTAGTTTTTTTCCCTTTTTCGAAACATCGAGCTTCGAATAGCGCTGGGGGGAAGCGGCATCTCGAACCCGTTGCTCCATCATCCCCATTTCCTCCCCCATTATATCATCCATGGGGGCTTCGGTGCCTCTGCGCTGTGGCCGCGGTGCGGAGTCGAGGTGCGAGGCGGTGTAATGGCTGGCACTGCCGTGGAACGCCTGGGCGTTGATCTGAGGATGAATGGCGGACCGGACCTGGTGGTGGGCGAATGAGGCCAAGACGACGAAGAGCACGAGCAGGGTAATGACCCGGTAGATATGAGCTGCCTTTCGCCACCATCCGTCGGGAAGGGCGCGCAACAAAGCCAGGGAGGCCACCAGGTGGATCCAGGTCCACATCGGCGCGTCGTCGTATCCGTGGCTCAACAAAAGGGCAAAGATTGCCACCGGGGCCCATCGCCAGCCGAGTAATTTTCCGATGGCCAGGGCAACCATGAGGATGAAAAAGAAATGCCACAGGGTCCACGAATCGGACAGCCATGCGCCCTGAACGGTGTCGACACCGCGGGCAGTCAACAAGGTCCATCCGGGGGGAAGATGGAGCGTCGTCGATAGCTGTCGGACGTCGTGGTCCCAACCGACGGCCGGCAGGGTTGTCGTGGCGTCGTCGAGGCGTAGATCGGCGACCAGGTCGAGATTGGTATCTCGCAGCTCTACCCCGGATCGGCCGGTTTGTGGGTTCTCCGTGATCAGCATGTCCTCCCCGACCTGTTGTTCGTAAGCCCGTCCCAATTGGGCGGCACCGGCATAGTCGAGGCGCCATTGTTGCTGAAGAGTTCCCGTCAATCGATCGCGGATGGTCAAGCCTTTACCTTCGACGTCGAACCAGATCTGGCGGTTGAGTGCGACGGCGTTTGGCGAGGTGGTGACACCGCGTCGGGTGATCTCGAGATTCAAGACATCGCCGGGATTGGCGATATAGGTCGTGTGGCCGTGCCATGGTTGGGGCAGTGAGGTGCGGGCCGGATCCACAGAGAGCAGACCGCTGAGTTCGGTGGTGCGCACCAGGTCGTCGGGAATCCAGACCCAGACCTCGTGATCGTCGTAGAAATCAAGGCCCGGATCGGGGACAGCGATGCGATCGACATTGTCTGGGATGACGGCGCGCAATGTCAGCTCATGCGTACCGGGGCGGGCGTAGACGGTGAGGTTGTCGTCGCTGTCGATATCGACCGGAAGAGAGCTGTCGATGGCGGTGGTGCGGCTGTTTTGGACGAAGATATTTCCGAGTTCGATCTCGCGGGCCTTGCCCGAGACGTTGAGCTCGATGCGGGTGACGACGTGGATCGGGGAGCCGTCTTCGATTCGGCGGTAGATCGATGTGCGCACCCGGTCCGACTCGTCGGCGTCATCGAGCAAGTCGTGTTTTTCGAGCCACAGACGGCCGTCAGCATCGAGGTGCGGTCGATCGACAACACTTCCATTCAAGGTCAGGACAACGCGACCGGTGGAGGCCGGTGCCGGCACGTATTGGGGGATTGAATTCCAGGTGAAGTGACCACTGATCACATGGGTCCCGGTCTCCAACTCCATCATCGGAGTGGAGCCGAATTGTTTGACCACCGATCTCTGTCCGTCTACGCGCACCTCCTGTGGCCACAACTCGTCGTCACCGGGGAGTGCGACGTCGCCACGCTGCGCCATCCAGACCCGCATCTCGAATTGTGCGCCATCCGGGTCGGCGTCGAGTTGCAATGTGCCGGGCCATGCGCAGACTCGATGTGTGGCGTCGAATTCCACCTGTGGACAATCCAGGTCCGGGGCGTCGTACATCACCCAGTCCACCCAGGGGGCCAGCGCATCGGGAATCGCCGGTTGACTGGCCTGTCCGGCGTGTGCCTGCGCCGCGATCGCGCAGATGCCGACAGATGCAAAGACAAAGAAAAAAAGTGCCTGGTACTGGCGACTCCGTGGCATCGCAGTCTCGTAGCAATGGAGATATGGGGAGGACAGAACACGAGTTTCTCCCCGTCTCAGACCGGTGTCAAGCTGCTGGAGTGGGCTGGATTGCACGCAAATGCCGGCTCATCGCAGTATAGCGACGTCGACTCGGGGGAGCCGATTTGGTACGTCCACCGGTGATACGTACATTGAAGTGGGTCAATCCGTTCATTTTCTGTGTGGGAGACTAGCGATGAGTGAAGTGGTCGATACATTTGCGATCGGTGGCGAATTGGAGGTAAATCGCATGGGGTTTGGGGCGATGCGCCTTGCCGGAGAGCGGGTTTGGCACTGGCCCGAGGATCGCTCCTCGGCGGCCCGTGTATTGGAACGTGCAGTGGAATTGGGTGTTCAATTGATCGATACCGCCGACGCCTATGGGCCGGAGGTCAATGAATATCTGATCGCCGACGTTTTAAAGCCCTATCCCGACGATGTGATCATCGCCACCAAGGGAGGAATTGTACGCGGGGGCCCGCGGATCTGGGAGCGCGACGGTCGACCGGAGCATCTGGACCGAGCGTTGCGCAACTCCGTACGTCGCCTGGAGGTCGATTGCATCGATCTATATCAGCTCCACGCCATCGATTCCGACGTGCTTCTCGAGGAGTCATTGGCCGCCCTTCGAGAAGCGCAGAAAGAGGGACTGATACGCCACATCGGCGTATCGAATTTCACGGTCTATGAGCTGGAGCGGGCCCGTGAGGTGGTCGACGTGGTGACGGTGCAAAACCGCTATAATTTATCGGACCGGGAACACGATCCGGTCGTCGATTATTGCGAGAAGGAGGGGATCGGATTTATCCCCTGGTATCCCCTGGCGGTCGGTGAGTTGGCCGACGACGAGCGGCTCGCCGATATCGCCGACGCCCACGATGCGACGCATTCGCAAATCGCGCTGGCCTGGCTGCTGCACCGATCGCCGGTGATGTTGCCGATTCCCGGCACGTCGTCGGTGGAGCATCTGGAGGAAAATTGGGAGGCCGCAAACCTGCGGTTGACCCCCGAAGAGATGGAGCAGTTGAGTGAGTTGAATTTCGAAGAGGAGTCGTGAGGATCTCGCTGTCGTTGAGTCGGTGTCGAAGATTGATTTGAAACATCTCCGTCCCTACGTTTGCCGGCGCTCATACATACTGTATACGGGAGGTTTTTGAGATGGAGTTTCTGCACAGCATGGTTCGCATTCGCGATATCGACGATTCCCTTCATTTTTACTGCAATTTGCTCGGTCTGGAGGAGGTGCGCCGCAAGGAGGTGGAGGCCGGGGAGTATACGCTGATTTTTTTGCGCGCTCCCGGCGACAAAGAGGAGACGGTGGAGTTGACCTATAATTGGAATGTGCCCGACAGCTATGGAAATGCACGCAATTTCGGGCATCTGGCCTTTGCGGTCGATGATATCTATGAAGTCTGCGAGCGCCTTCGAGACGGCGGGGTCACTATCAATCGGCCTCCCCGCGACGGGCGCATGGCCTTTGTGAAGTCCCCCGACGATATCTCGGTAGAGCTGTTGCAAAAAGGGGAGCCACTACCCGAAAAAGAGCCCTGGGCATCGATGGAGTCCACCGGCAGTTGGTGACGCGGTGGGGAGTGACGTGGAATTGATCATTTTCTTATGGCAAATGACGAGACGGCCCGATTCACCGGGCCGTCTCGAACTTTTTGTGGGCGCTTGTAGCGACTTGTCATCGATCGCGAGCGATCGTCGGTTGCCCGTAGATGGCGGAGTCGTCCTCGGAGGGATACGATCCATAGAGGGGGGCTATATAAAAAGTCTCGATCTTGTCGGGGGTCATGGCGTAGAGGTCGAAGTCACTGATGACCAGATCCTTTACGCCCGGTAACTGCCACGTGGTGGTATGCGAAGGGGCGACGGGGTCGGTGAGGTCGAAGACCCGCACTCCGCGGCGCTCATCGGCCACGAAGAGGCGATCGCCGAGCACGGCGAGACCGCGGGGGCGGTCGATGGCCTCCGTGGTGCGAAGATTGGGGCGATGGGGTTGGCTCAAGTCGATGACCTCCAGACGGGAGCGGCACCGGCTGCGCCGTTGGTCGACGATGATCGTGCGATAGGCGATGGAGCCCTCGACGACGACGGGATCGAAGTTGACGGGACAATTTTGACGTCGCTCCCCCAACAAGCGCGGGCCGTCGGAAGAGGCGACGGAGGCGGTGACCAGCGCGTCGCGACCGGCGATAAGCAATAGATTGTCGTGGATCTGAAGGGCTTCCGGTCCATTATCGAGTCCGATTACGTGGGATAAGCGGGGATGGGTGGGATCGGAGATATCGAAGCTGGAAAGCCAGCCCCGATCGAGATTTTCGTCGGCGCTCAATACGAAGAGGGTCGATTCGTGGACCATCATTTGACTCAGTGAGCCGGCACCGCCTTCGCCTCCGCGTGGTGCATCCGGTTGGGGTGCACCGGCTCCCATTTCGTCGACTGCCATCACATCTTCCATTTCTGCGGCCCCCATTTCTGTAGGTGCCGGAGCGGCCCGTTGAGCGCGTGGGCGAGGTCGGGGAGCTGTGCGGCCGGCACGACCCATACCGCCTGGGCGTCCGGCTTGAACCGTTCCGCGCTCACAAGAGCCCTCCTCTGTGGGTTCACTTTGCTGCACCTGTCGATAGCAACTGCCATCGGGGCGGCAATGCTGCCCGGCATGGGTAGACACCGTAGGGGGGTGGCCACATTGCGAAAAATAGAGTTTTCCACGCCGAATCGCCCGGTATTCGTCGAAGGTGGGCGGCCGGTCCGGAATCTTCGATCCCGTGAGAGCGGGGCGGCTGACCGTCGGCAAGACGCCTGGTAGTCGGCGGATTTCCTGGGGGTCGGATCGGTCGGAGATATCGAGCACCACCATATCCCGCGCTCCTCTGGAGGGATTGTCCTCCTCCATCAAAGCGGTGCGCCCGTCGATGACGAAAAAGTCCTTTCCCCCGGCGCTGTCCATGGTGCCCTCGACCTCGAATCCGAATCGCCGCGAGATGTCGACGGATACCAATCCCTCCTGGTCGCTGGTCAAAAAGAGGCGCTCTGCATCGCGGTCGACGAAGAATCGCTGAAAAGCGCCCTTTACAAGTGCCGGGTTGGTCGAAAAGTTGGGGGCCATCGCTGAGATTTGACGGTCTGTCAGGGATATGTGGCGGGACTGAAAATCGACGGGATTGTCTCTTACGAATCGCGCTGCATCGGAGCGATCGCGGAGATCGTGAGTGCGGCTCTCTTCCCAGGTCTCGTACTGTCTTTCGAGTCGCGATACTTGATCGGAATATTGGCCGAACCACTCGTCTACGATGGGATCGACACACTCATAATGTTCGGCGAAGGCGACCCGCACCGATTCGGCGGCTTCAACGGGCAATTCACAGGTATAGGTAACCGCACTCTGGTTCATTGGCGGCGGCATCCGTGCTTCGCTGTCGGCGGTCATGGACAACAGGACGAGAGTGACGATAGCCAGCGCCGTACAGACGATGAGCGGAGAGGGGCGACGAGGGGAATCGGTGGTTCGAGTGGCCATGGTGTACCTCGCAAGAGTCAGAAATGATAACTGTCGATGCGTCGAAATCGACGGCATAATCTGTGTTAACGAGGAGCTCGATAAATGGATCTAAATTAAATCAGTTTTTTTTGAGACGCCGTTGGCCGTGGAACGAAGAAGGGGGAATGTGAAACGCGGAGACGGGGAATGCAGAACCAAGAGTTCGAGCAACAAGGCCTGCTCAAAAGGTATTTTTGCTGCATAATTGACGAGTTATTTCTAAGGAGGTCCAGGTGGTCGATATCGAAGAATTTCCGGTGATCGTAAAACGCGCTGTTAGCTGGGGGCAGATGGATGCCTTTCAGCACCTCAATAATGTGGAGTATTTCCGTTTCTTCGAGGATGCTCGGATCGCCTATTTCGAAGAAATGGAGATCTACGATCCGGAGGCGATAGACGTATTTCCGCAGATCGGTCCCATCCTGGCCGGTACATCGTGCAAGTTTTTGGCACCGGTGACCTATCCGGACGAATTGGCCATTGGCGCGAAGACATCGGAGTTCGGCGATGACCGTTTTGTCGTCGAATATGCCATTTACAGCGACAAAGCCGACCGCATCGTCGCCGTCGGGGATTGTTTGGTCGTCGCGTACAACTATGCCGAGGGGCACAAGGTGGAAGTGCCGAAGCATTGGCGCGACGCCATTGGGGCAATCGAGGGGCTGAGCGCCTCCACACTTACCGTGAGCTGACCGCGTCTTGGATGCGTCTTCGGCGCTGTCGAATCACCGGTCACCGGACTGTTGTCGATCGATGGTTGAAGATCGATGGTCTTTGGAACGAAGGTAGAAGCTACGTTGAAATCAGGAGTAGTCCATGGACGATAAGAGTCTCAGCGAGTTTATCGAGCGGGCGTCCCGTTTGAGCAGGGAGCGCAGCGAGCGTTTGAGTCGCGACGAAGTGCGCGCGATCGCTCTGGAGACGGGGTTGAGCGAAGAGGATCTGGAGGAAGCCGATCGCCAGGGGCGACAGGCGATGCAGCGCGGCGAGGAGTTTATGGCTCGGAAGCGGTGGAGCGATGCCATCGCGGAGTTGGAAGATGCCGTGGCGTTGTTGCCCTCGCGGTCGGAGCCCCGGGTGTTGTTGGGGCGTTCGTATGCCGGGCGGTTTTTGGCCACCGGTGACAAAGCGGCCCGTCGCAGGGCGGAGGAGATCGCCCGCCGGTGTTTGAAGACAGAACCGGACAATGAGGGGGCGTACGAGGTGCTCGACCTCATTGCTGCCGAGGTTCCCGGCGGCGTGGCACACGGCGAAGAGGGCTCCAAGATCTCGGTCACCGGGTTGGTTGTGGCCGCTGTGTTCGGTGGTGCCGGACTGTTGGGATTACTCATGGTGGTGGCCGGAGTCTTCTGGTTGGCCGCGGAGGTCGAGGAGTATGAACCCTCGGGAGCTACGGAGCCATTCGACCGATTCGCAGAGGCCGAAGAAACACTGCAGGAAGTCGAGATGCCCGAGGTAGATGACTCGCGCCGGGGGACCCACGAACTCGACGTGGAGTTGCAGGATGAGACCGATTTTGGGTTGGACATCGATGTGCGCTCGTCGACTCTCGACGTATATCGGGACTCCAGTTTTTATCGGCTCAAAGCAATGTTGATCAACGACGGGGAGTACGAGCTCGATGAGTTGCGGGCCAAAGTCGAATTTTTTGACGGGAATGAGCAACTCATCGCCACCAGCAGTGACGAGCGGATTCTCGATTCGCACGAAGCCACATTGCGCCCCGGAGACGTTCACGGGTTCGGATTACTGATCCGAGCCAATCCCGATGCGGAGCGGGTTCGACTCATCTACGACTGGGGTGATGGGACACCGGCGGGCACTGATTATTCATCCTCTTCGCCGGTCGATATTGAAATGGGGCCCGATCATTCGCAGTGGAAATTGGAGGTCGCCGAGCGCAGCCAATATTGGCGGCAAACGCCGATCGGTGAGGGCGGTTTTTTCCGAGCTGCCTTCGAGGTGACCAACGACGGTGGCGGACCGATTCGTCTTTTGAAGGTGGAAGTCGAGTTCTTCGACGCCGGTGGCAGCAAGATAGGCGGGAGCGGAACCTACGTCGTAGCCAGCGGGGAACCGCCGATGTTGCCCGGCGAAACCCGTCTGTTTTCGTCTATCTCCAGCACGTCCGAGGACTACGACCATTATCGATTGTCCGTTGCGTCGATGCGCTGAAAGCCAACGGGGGGACCCAATTATAGTGCGCTGTGGTGTGCGAGATGGGTCCTCGAGTCGAAAAGAGTTCCCTGGGAATACTTGACTCCCTGATTTTGGCACCTTAAAAGAACGGTCGAAGCCCCTGTGGCATCAGAGCACGATTCGTTTTTCAGGAGACAAGTTTGGATCGCCATAATGAGCGATGCGATTTAACACCTTAATATGGACTCCTGATTTTTTGTTGAAGATCCCCATTTTGATGGAGTTAGAACATGCAGAATCTAGGCCGTATTTTTACAACTCTCGTTGTCCTCGGTTTTCTCGCCACTTCGTTGGCTTGCTCCAGCGAAGATGCTGAGAGCCTCGCCGAGGAAGCTTGTGACCGACAAATTGAATGCGAAATGCTGGACGATGGAGATCGAGACCAGTGCATTGAGCAAACCCAGAGTTTCTATAATGCGCTGGAAGAGGACGGAGATTGTTGGGATGCAGTGCTCGATTCCTTCGATTGCAGTAGTGGCTTGAGTTGCGACGCAGATGAAAGCACGATCACTGAGGAATGCGGCGACGAGGAACAAGCTGTTGCCGAAAACTGCAGCTAAAGATACCGACGTTGCATGAGTAACACGGAAGGCCCGGAGACTTCGCGTTTTGGCGAAGTCTCCGGGCCTTCTTTTTTTCTTCTTGGTAGGATGTTGAAAATTTTGCCGGCTTCGAGGTGTGGCGATGAGGACTCGTGGGACGTGTTGGCTCGTGTGGGTAGCTTTTTTCTTGCAGATCGCGGGGTGTGGCGTTGGTGACGAAGAAGAGTCGGCTGCGCAGGAGAACATCGACGCAGAAGATGTGGGAGTGGTGACTCCTGATGCGGTGGGCGATGACGTCGATGAGGCGGATGCCGCAGAAGATGCCGATGACGGCGACATCGGCGGGTCGGAGGAGCCCGAGCAGCCAGGGGCTGCGGAGATCGCCTTTCCCACCGAGGAGTTTGTGATCGGTGTGTCCGATCCGCAGCGTCCAGAGGCGGAAGTCATCGATTTGGAGGGAGCTCCGATGGAGGGAGCGCATATCGGATGGACCAGTGCCGACGAGTCGATTCTGGAGATCACCTCCGGGGGATTTGCGCTGGGGCACGAGCCGGGTCAAACGGAATTGACGGCCACCCACGGTGAGCTCGAGGCGAAATGGCCGGCCCGGGTGACCGGTGCCACCTTGGCAAGCGTGGAAATAGTGCCCGTCGACGCCACGGTGGTCGTCGGCTGGGAGTTGCCCTATTTGATCAATCTTTACGACGACGACGGGGGCGAAATCGACGACGATCTGGTGGTTGATTGGTCGACCACCGATGAGGCGATCGCGACCATTGACGACAGTGGAGTCGCCCACGCCCATGCCGCCGGCGAGGTGGAGGTGGTGGCCACAGTCGAAGATGTGGAGGACCGAACGACGCTCACCGTTCTGGATGCCGAGGTGGAGGCCATTGAGATCGTGCCGTCGAATCCGCAGTCCATCGAACGGGGAGAAGAACTTCAGTTAGAGGTCAACGCCTTCGATCTGGATGGCGAGCCGTTGGAGAGTCCCGTGGTGGAGTGGTGGAGTTCCGACAGCGAAGTGGTCAGTGTCGACGAGGTGGGATTGGTGGAGGGGGTAGGCGTTGGAGAGGCGACGGTGACTGCTCAATTGGGCGAGCTGGAGGCGAGCGTCGAAATCCGGGTCATCTTTTCGGTCCAGCACGTCGCGACTGGCGACGGATTCGGATGCGCCGTAGCAGCACAGCGCCTGAATTGTTGGGGAAAAAATAGCGAAGGACAACTCGGCGACGGCACCTTTGAGCCCGGCGAGGAGCCCACAGCAGCCGATTTCGACGGTGATATCGACGTGTTGTCGCTCGGTGCGGATCACGGCTGTCTGATCGATGGCGACGGCGAAGTCTGGTGTTGGGGCAAAAATGACAGCGGACAACTCGGTCGGCCGGCCGGTGATAGTGAGGCGACGCCGGTGGCGTTGGAGGCGGGCCTGGAATTTCACTCCGTCTCGGCAGGGGCGGCCCATAGCTGCGGAGTTACCGTGGATAACGAGGTATATTGCTGGGGAGCAAATGAGGACTTCCAACTGGGCCATACGGGCCCGTCGACCCATGAACCGACGGAAGTTGGCAGTCCGTCTGACGGTCCGGTCGGTTTTCGACGGGTCGCCGCCGGAGGCTCCCATAGCTGTGCCATCGGCGTCGACGACACCGGCTATTGCTGGGGCGCCAATCAACGCGGCCAACTCGGCGGTGAGATCGATGACGACAAGAGCGCACAGCCTCGAACGGTGATCGGTGGTTATACATTCAGCACCATATCCGCCGGTCGCGACTTTACGTGTGGAACGGCTGCCAGCGGGCCTCCGGTCTGCTGGGGAGCCAACGACCGCGGTCAGTTGGGTAATGGAGGCAAAGTCGATCAGGATGTTCCCCTTACACTGGATCTGCAGCCCGGTGAGAGTCTGTCCACCATCGTCGCCGGCGCCGAACACGCCTGTGGTCTCGCCGCTGGCGGAAGTACACGGTGCTGGGGCGCCGCTGGCGACGGACGGTTGGGCATCAGTACCTCCGATGACGTGACCTCTCCGCAACCGACCGACGGTGATGAGTCCTTTTCCCGGATCAGCGCCGGAGGAGCGTTTAATTGTGGGCGTACGCCGGGCCACGAGGTATTATGTTGGGGAGCTGAACCCGCCGAGGGAGCGACGATGGAAGAGGTCGATCTATGAACCCGTGCAAACGTCGAGTTTGCTATCGTGAAGTCAGAGCAAGAGGAACAGAAGATGTCGGATTTGAAGCAGGTATATTTTTTCCACGGGCTGGAGTCGGGCCCGGTGGGTACGAAGTCGAAATATTTGGGTGAGCATTTCGACGTCGTTGCATTGGATTTTCAGGGGATGGAGATCTGGGAGCGTCTGGAGCGCGCTGCGGAGATGACCGAGGGGCTACGTGACCTGGTGGTCGTGGGGTCGTCCTACGGTGGATTGCTGACGGCATTGTTGTACTCGCAGCATCCGGAGCGGTTTCGCGGCTATGTATTGATGGCGCCGGCGCTTTATCTGGATGCAGCAAATAAGATCGAGCGCATGCCTGAAAACGCGGTGGTCATCCACGGTGTCCACGACGAGAAGGTGCCCATCGAGGCTGTGCGCACGTTCTGCGAGGGTTTTGGTCTCGAGATCGAGGAGGTGGAAGACGAACACCGCCTGCACGGATCGCTGGAGCGAATGGTGGAGGCAGTGCGCGAGGTGGTGGGTTGAGAGATCCGATTACTGAAATTGGTATGTAATGGCATTGTTGCATGGGCTATTCGTCGGACAGGTGACACAGCGGCCGCTGTGATCGGTCATATCGTGGCAACATGCAACATCGTCTGGGAGCGGCCAGCTTGTATAACTCTCAATTTCGTCCATATCATCGATACAAAATTCCTGGCCGCCGTCGCAGGCAACACAGCTCTGGGTCGTCGTGCGGTATTCGTAGTGGCCGCTGTGCTCACAGGCGGTACCTTCTGA
>SKPJ01000367.1 GCA_007119595.1 Myxococcales bacterium | reverse complement strand
GGCATGAGACATCGTCAAATAGGGATTCTGCCAGTCCCCAAAGATCATGACCCGCTCGAATTCCTCGCGCTGTACATCGACGAAGCGCGCCGCGTAGTCCCGGCAGGCCTGGCGAATCTCGACGTTGCTCATCTCGCGCTTGTCGTCGCCGAGTTGCTCGTCGACCTTATGCTCGATGGGGAGCCCGTGGCAGTCCCAACCGGGGACGTACTCGCACAATTCACCGGACATATTGCGAAATTTGACGACGAAATCCTTGAGCGCTTTGTTGAGGATATGGCCGTGGTGAATGCTCCCATTTGCATAGGGAGGACCGTCGTGGAGGATAAAGCGCGGGGCGTCGCCATCCTTTTGCCGCTGCACCATCTGCTCATAGATCTCTTCCGACTGCCACCACTCGATACGTGCGGGCTCTCGCCCGGCGAGATTCGCCCGCATCGGGAAGTCGGTCGACGGAAGATTGAGTGTCTCTTTGTAATTCTTGCCCACTTTCGGTTCTCCTCATCACAACGCTACGTGGCTCGACGCTCCAAATACGTCACAAAACCGGGTATCTAGCACAGGGACCCCGCATTTCAAAGGTGGTTGCTGTGGACGCAGTGTAATCACCTCACCCGCAGTAGGTTCGACGATTCAAAATTGGGGTAACTCTCGATATAGGGATTGGAACCAAAATCGAGACTGGACTCAAGATCGAAATCGAGATGGTCCAACCTCAGATTCAATTTCGTCCCACCTGACGAATTTCCTCCACGAGTTCCGGATAACACTGGCCGTACGCCTCGACACTCGGAAGACATCGCACCACCTCGTCGGACCAACCAGCCAGGGTCCAGATCAACACCGCCGCAGCGACGGTGGTAAATCCCCAGACAACCCAGTGGGTCCAGCGTGCTTTGCGCACCCGAATCCGCGAGGCCATCACGCTGGCGACCAATGCGCCGGTGATGAGCCCGCCGATGTGGGCGGCATTGTCCATCGGAATCGTGTCCAAAAACCCGATGCCGATGCTCAACACAATCCACGGTGCCAGCCCCATCGTCAGCGCACGCGACAATCCTTCGGGAAGTGAAGCCCGGTATTTGATGCCAAAGACCACGGCTGCTCCGACGAGCCCGAATACGGCGCCGGAAGCGCCCCCGGCGGGAGAGGGATTGATCAAAAAGCTGGCAAAGGCTCCCACGGTTCCGCTCAACAGATATAAGATCAATATTCGCCGAATCCCGTAGCAACGCTCCAGAAATCTTCCGAGCACGAAGATTCCGTACCCATTGAATAATAGATGGAGAATATCGAGGTGGACGAATTGGCTGCTCACAAGCCGCCAGCCGGCACCATCGACAATGGCCTCATTGACCTTCATGCCCGTAAAAAACACCAATTGTTCGGCGTTGAGATAGGGACTGGCCAGTCCCTGGTCGCCTAGCCACATTCCATAGAATTTCGCGCCCCCCCAGAGCAAAATATTGATAACGAGAAGCCACCAGGTGAGCACCACGGGCCGATTCATCATCCGCACAAACCGCACTTCCTGGTGGACCCGTTCCAGATAGGCGTCGGTATCGTCGACGACCCGAGAGCGCAGCTTGTCACCATCATTTTGACTCATTTGCTGCTCTTCTCACTTCGGACGACCACGGGTCGCCCCTTGGAGATCACACGGGCCCGTTGATGGAGTAATCGATTGAGATAGGTTCGAGCATCTTCGATGGCCTCCGGCCAGCTTTGAGCGCTTGCTCGCCCGGCGGCGATGGCACTCGAGAGCTGGCAGCCCGTTCCACGCACGTCAAAGGCCACTGGTTCCAATCCCGAAAGTTCCGATACCCCTCGGCTGTCTCCAAGCCAGTCAACCACTGGAGACCTCTCGTCCGCACGCAGATGACCACCGGTTAAGAGAACCCGTTTAAACCCCTTCGCCATCACGGCCTCGACCAACTCCTCGGGCGCGATACTCACGTTCTCGTCGAGTTCAGCCAACCGTCGCGCCTCCGGTCCGTTGGGCGTTACGAGACCGACGTGTAGAGCCAATCGCTGGAGCAATCGGCTCGCCCTCTCATCCATCAATGAGGCTTGTCCCTTGCCACCGACCATGACCGGATCCAGGACCACCGATACATCACCGCTGAGGTGCCCAAGGAACGTCCCGACCGCTTCAATGAGCGCTTCGGTGGGCAACATCCCAATTTTGACGGCTCCAATATCGAAATCTCGTCGCAACAGCTTCAATTGAGAGCGCAGCTCCACCGGTTTGACAGCGCGCCATCCGCCGATCTTGCGGGTATTCTGCCACACCAATGCGGTGATCGCCGCAATACCGTGACCACCGAAGTCGCGGAAGACCTGGAGATCGACGTTGATTCCGGCCCCCCCGCTTGGATCGGTGCCGGCGATCGTCAAAATAATCGGAACGGATTTAGTCATCGACTTCCTACTCGTCATTTCGCTCATTTTCCCCCGGTTCTTCCGAAACAAATGGATCCGGTAGGCGAAGCAACTCAGCGCCGCGATTCATGATCGACTCATCGACGCCGAGGGCACGAAACACCTCCAGGTTTTGCTGCAAAGGATTGTCGATTCGGGTCAACTCCCGCGCCTTGGACCAGCCGAGTTGGGGACTAAAGACCATGGGCGCCACCGGCACCGGAAAATCGCTCCCGAGCACCACTCGCCTGCGAGCCTCCTCGTCGTCCAGGACCCGGTGGATATAGGGAAATCTGGAGACCGAGGCCATCGCCGAGATATCGCCCCACAGATTCGGATGGTCGTCGAGCATGGAGCGCCAGGTATCAAAATCCTCCTGAAATGGATGGGCCACTCCGCTGCCGGCGCAATGAGCGGCGATCACGGTGACTCCCTGGTCGAGCACGGGGCGTAACTTCTCGGGTGCCCCATAGCTCTGCTCGAGAGCGGGCACGGTATGTTCAAAGGACGTGTGGCTAATCAGCGGCAATCCAACTTCGGCAACACGGCGCCAGAATGAACCAAATCGCGGGTTTGAGGGATCGATCCCCTGGCTATTGGGAAGTAATTTCAATGCCACTGCACCCATCTCGGAGATCCGCTCGAGCTCGTCGAAGGCATCGCGTCGCCGTGGATTGATCGATGCTATTGGAAGCAGCTTCTCGGAGTATTCGCAGACCTGGAAACAAAAATCGTTGGAGACATAATAGCTGGTCAACTCGTGATCGTAGTGGCCCAAATCGTCGTACACTGCATCAAAGGCGAGGATTCCAACCCCGTCGAGCTCGCTGTTCTCCGCCCAGGTGACGAGCTGGTCGCGATATACTTCGTCGACCTGTGCTCGGTCCACACCGCCGAGCCCGAGGCCCCAGGTGAGCAAGTGGTAGAGCATTCCCGACGAAAGTCGGGGGCTTATATGGCAACCATTTTCGGGATTCAGGCCGATGAGGTGAACATGGATGTCGATGATCATAGATGAATCCTATCCGGGATCATGGCAATTTGGGTTCATCGCAGCTCTAAGCAGTTGACGGATGACCGGGCAAACGTGGCACGATTGCCGGCATCGGGCAATTCCGAGTTAGTTCCCATCCGGAAACCCCATGAATTTCGCAGATACCGGCTGAAATCATGATCTCGATATCGGCTTAACACTTGGAGTAGCCTCCGGCTACGCCTGCGGTTGCGCCGAATATCGAT
>SKPJ01000246.1 GCA_007119595.1 Myxococcales bacterium | reverse complement strand
TCCGAGAGGGCCTGGTCCACGCCATCACCTGCACCGGCGCCAATCTGGAAGAAGATGCCTACAATCTCATCGGCCGCAGCCACTACGAACCCCTCTCCGATTGGCGCGCATTGCGGGCAGAGGACGAAAAGGCGCTGTACGAGCGCAAGATGAATCGCGTGACCGACACGGCGATCCCCGACGATATAATGATCGAGCTGGAGGGCCAGCTCATCTACCGATGGAAGGCTGCCTGCGACAGTGGCCGCAGCGACACACCGGCGGCCTTTATATTGGACGCCCTTCGCGATGAGGAATTGAAGCCGAAATTTCAAAACCCGGAAGATAGCTGGCTGTTGGCCTGCGACGAGCACTCCATACCGATCTGGACGCCGGGCTGGGAGGATAGTACCTCGGGCAATAGCTTTGCGGCCGCCGTCATGAAGGGGCAGGTGCCCCACCACGGCTGCGTGGTCACCGGCACCGAACAGATGCAACATCTGGTGCGCTGGTATCTGGAAAATTGTGATCCCGAGCCGGGCATCGGATTCTTTCAACTCGGCGGCGGTATTGCCGGCGACTTCTCGATCTGCGTGGTCCCCTTATTGCTCAAAGATCTGAAATTGGAGGACACTCCGGCCTGGGGATATTTCTGCCAGATTTCGGACGCCGTAACCAGCTACGGAGGTTACTCCGGAGCGGTGCCCAACGAAAAGATCACCTGGGGAAAGTTGGACGCCCACACCCCGAAATTCATGATTCAATCGGACGCTACCATCGTCGCGCCGCTGATCTGGGCCTATTTGCTCCATCGGTGATCGCCGGGTGCTGGCCCCAGCCAACTTCATCCACCACCGCCGCCGGAGCTATATGACCCTTCCGAGGGAACGGGGATCATCTGGCCGAAACCGCCCATATCGGTTCGCCGAAAGCTGCGCATGGGCAGGCTTCTCTTAAATGGGACGTCCATCGGCATCGGTTGCGACCAGCTACTCTCATCTTCCAGGGCTACTTGGGCCAATTCGATGCTCGCCTCGTGGGCATTGATGAGAAGAGGTACGAGATCTGGCAGAGGCTCTAATTTGGCATTCAAATTGAGGTGGACGATGCGTCGAATGCCGGCTCTTTTGAGCGTGGAAATCCCGGGCAAAATCGAGTCGTCGATATAGTATCGATTGTCGAAAGTCCCCGGAGATGGAGTGGGGATATTGTCTCCCAGGCGTCGATTGTCGCACAGCCACACCGGTGTTGCGTCGGGGGTCAGTTTTTTTCGAAATTTATAGACATCGGGAGCCACGGTGTACATGGCGTGGATGACTCGCAGGGCCTCGATCGCCGGCTTGGCCCTTCGATTACTCGAGGAGAGGGGCCAGTGATCGAAGGTGCAGATCAATTGGGCCCCGTGCTCCATCAAGGTCGCTCCCACCTCGATGGCCGCTCCGTTGGGAAGATCGACGATCACCATCGTGGAGTCGTCGAGCCATTGCCAGGCGGTCGGCGGGTGGGGTTCGTGATACCCGGGGGCCAATTTCACTTTTTTGGGAACGATATTGAGCCGGTCGATGCTCGCGAATAACGTGGGGCAGTGATAGGGCACCCAGGGGCTGCCCTGGAGTGGCCCGAAGAGGCGAAACAGCACATCATAGCGCTTAAACGCCTGCGGGTTCTCCAGCACATCGGCCAGCTCGTCGTCTTCTACGACCGGGGCAGGAGTCTTTCCCTGCAAGCCGAACTTCTCAAGATATTTCAACCAACGTTGGGACATGCCAAGAGTCGTAGTTTATGAGTGGACCTTTGTCGATGCGACTGAAATAACCGGCAAATTCACCGTCGACGAGATAGACCCCGACCGTGGCATAGCCCAGCCCCCTGGATGTCCACAGGGGGGCGGTCTCAAAGCGCTTTTGCGCCACCACGGTTTCCGGGGATTGAAATGCCTTTTCGACCGCCTCTTTCCACTTGTCCTTCGGCATCAAGGGGCCGATGCGTACTTTGTCGCCGGTGCGGCCGAAGGCTCCTTTGAGAACCCATGTTTTTGGGTTTTTCAGGATCTCCTCGGGAGTGAGTCGGCCCAGATATACCGACTCCGGGAGGTATTTGTCGAGCAGCTTGCGCGCGGCGTCTGGGACTGCGATATCGTGTTCTGTCCAGCAGGCGTAAAAACGCTTGCTCTGGAGCGCCAGGGCACTCAGGGGATTCATGGTCGGCAAAAACGCCGCCGCCCGGGCCCAATCGTCGACATTCGGTACTTCGGCGAGCCACTCGCCTGGATAGTAGCGAAAAATGGCGTCCACCGGAGTATCAAAGACGAATGCCTGCTCATCTTCGACCCGGAAATTCGACGGGGAGCCCAGGACGGTGTCATGACCTGCCTCTTGCAGCCACTGCTCGACGAGGGCGGTGTGTTGCAGATCCTGAGAGTATCCCGTGGCGTGGATACAGCCGATGGTGGGCCAGGAGGACAAGCTATCGACCACGGCGGCGCGGAGATCGCCGGCAAAGCGCAGATTCGCAAATCGGTCGCCCCAACCCTCTGTGAGCACCTGCGCCAGACCCGTGGATTCGGGAAACCCGCTGGGGTCGTCGTCGTTGAACTCCGAGATCTTCCATCGGCCCTTCTCGGTGAGATGGAAATCACAGCGCGTCACACGGGGATTATCCTCTCGCTGAGTGACTGTCGCTTGCCGCAGCGACTCCGGGACCGCCACGGCTTTCAACATCGACATATCTCGACGGACCACATCCTCGATATTGCGCAGAGCAGACCACGTATTTTCTGCCGCCTCCACCAGAGTCCGGTGTTCCTCGTCGGACAATACGATGGCCTCCGGCAAAATACTGGTATCCCCTCGATGAAAGATATCCCACTTACCATGCTTGAATTGCAGCGCCCGAAGAGCCCGCATGACTTCATTCGGCTCCATGGGCCAGGCCATCGTTTTCATCAGCGAAACCCGAGCAACGTAGAGACGATCGGTGATAAGAGCATCGCCGCAAATCCAAAGCCTACATACAGCCACGGCTCCTGAGGGTCGCGCTCTTGCTCCACCGACGAGGGTCGAAAGACCTCGTGGGCCAGCACTGGCAATGCGATGGCCGAAAATCCAATGATGCTGTCGGCGAGTCCGTAATAATCTCCGGATACGGCATCGGTGATGGGGATCGCGCAGGCCAGACAATACAGCGCCGCCGCCCGGCCATCGGCGTGGCAATGACTGCTTCGAATCTCGGAGCCAGAGATGCTCTTTTCACGGAAAAACCACAATTTCATGGTGGCGAAGAGAATGCTCCAACCCATGATGAAAAATAGGGGGATGATCCACCATCCGTCATCGTAGCTGGGCAGAATCATAAAGATTCCGCCGTACTCCAGCGACTCCGGCGTCGACTCGCCCCACATGCTGCCGCCGTAGATCATTCCCGTGGCCAATACGAAGGCTGCGATAAACATGGCAGCCCCAAAATTTTTGCGCTCGTAGACGTCGACTCGAAGGCGCATCCCGAAGGCCCGGGCGCCCAGAAATCCGAAGGTATGAATCACTCCGTAGCCGATGACCAGATAGAAGATATACCAGATATGTACGATCTTGACGGAGCCGAAGAAGACGATGGTGAATACACACCAGGCCATGGCCGCCCACACCGACAGCCGGACGAGTCCGATCCCCGGATTATTGCGAAGATATA
>SKPJ01000053.1 GCA_007119595.1 Myxococcales bacterium | reverse complement strand
GCGAAACCTGACAAGGAGCACGACCGCAGCTGTGGCAGCGCCACCGCCAGGGAGTCGCGACACCGTCAGATTCGGTCTGCTGCTTCGCAACCGAGAACCGACGGGGGTGAATCACACCCGCTCATCTAGGATAGGTTGACGCTCGTGGAACTCGCCCTATAACTTGAGGCGCCCCGCTGTGTATCAATAATGGATTCCCCTTTTTGATAGGAGTGTATCATGAGCTCGAAACAAGAACTGATCGACCGTTTGAATAAAGCCATGGCCTGGGAATTGGCCGGAGTTATTCAATATATGCAAGCCGCCGTCATGGTCACCGGCGATGCCCGCGAGATCTACCGAGAATTCTTTCATGAATCGAGCGAAGAGGCCCTGGAGCACGCCGAGGTCGTCGGCGAAAAAATCGCCGTGCTCGGCGGCGTACCGACCGTGGAACCTGCCACCATCCGCCAGGCGGCGAGTATCGACGACATGCTGGAGGCCGCGCTGGCCCTCGAGCGCGATGCTCTCAAGGCATGGGAAGATGCGCACGCCGTTGCTGAAGCAGCCAATCCCGGCACATTATTTTGGATCGAAGAACACGTCGCCGAGGAGCAAGAGCATGTCGATCACCTGGAGAAATTGACCGAGAAGGTTCAATTTGCCTCATCTGATATCGACGAGGCGACCGGACAATCCGGCTAATTGATGTGAATCTGTATTTGGTAATGTGGATCTGTGTTTGGAAGGCGGCAGCTCGCTTCATCTGCGACGCCGCCTTCTTTTTTGTCCCCGCAAAAATTGATATTGAAATCAATTCTCAATTTCGCCCTTGACTGGGAATTGAAATCCATTATCAATATCAACGGCGCATCTTTGATGAGCTAAACCATCTTTCGACTTTCCTTCCGAGGATCCAACGCGATGACATTGGAAAAAAACCTTGGCAGCTTGCTCGGATACTCCGAAGAGACCCGCGTGGAGTTAGTCCAGGTTGGGGAAGCCGGTGAAACTCCCACATTGGAGCTTCGGCTGAAGCGATTTGCCGGCGAATTGGGCTGGCAAACCCATCGCCGTATCCGACTGGCCGCCGGTCAGATTGGCTCTCTTCGCGATGCACTCAACCTGATGGATCCAGACGCCCGCGACAGTCGCCACCCGGGACGTCGAAGCGACCAGGACTCCAACGTCATTGAGTTGACCGCACTGCGTCGGCAATCGTCGTAATTGTTTTCTGCCTTCTTCTCGACCGAACTTCCTAAATGAGAAGAGAGGCCGCCGCCTCCCATCCGGGAGCCCGACGGCCCAGCAGTCCATTGCGCATGGTTGCGCATAGACTCAACGAACTCCATTGCTCAATATCTCACATCTCCAAAGGGGTATTTCTTTTTGGGCGGACATTTGATGTCCGGATTTTCCGCCGCGTAAACCGGAAACGACAAACTATCCCAAGAATTGTCGAAGGGGACCATCTTATTGCCATCCCATCCCAGGTCGCGAACCGTGACTTTGAACTCGTAGTCACCGGCCGTGCCGAGCTGTAGCTTGATGCACTCCGTGCCCTTTCCTTCGTAGACGATTTTGTGCTTCCATTTCAGGTATTCGCAATACCAGCCGACGCAGGGTTTTTCGCCGATCACACGGATACCCTTGACCAGCTTGGGACCGTCGGTCTTTTTCCAGTTGAATTGAATGAGATCGTTGTCCGGGTCGGAGGCCGTAGCGCAGATCTTGATTTTGTCGCACTCGTGATTGAACTTCTCGAACTTCACGGAGCGAATCACCGGGGGATGATTGAGTGCCGCGACGACATCCAACGCTCCTATTTCAGGTCCTTTGCATTGACTGACCAATAGGATTTCAGTGGTCGCCCCCTCGAGGACATCCACTCCTTGTGCAGAAGCGATATCACACTGTTCAGAGGGCGTATCGCGGTCCGTCAGAGGTTGGATTGCTACGTCGTAACAGCCCGCGGGCAATACGGTGAAAAAGTCGGAAAAGAGATGGCGAGAATTTGCGTCGAAGGGCTCATTTTCAAATTTCGGAATCATCCCCGGCAACACGAGATCCTCGAGCGCCTTTCGGCCCTCGGCGACAATCGGCCGATCTCCACACTCTCGAATCGCATAGTAAAAGCCGGCGACGTCGGTACCGGCATTGATATCGACGGAGAGCGACATCCCGGTCTCCGAGGTTTCTCCGTCGGGCGACGAGTCATCATCGAGGATTTGGCCACAACCGGTGGCCACGAAAAATCCTATCAATACTGCCGACAACCATCCGATGGTTCGCATCATATCGTACCCCCTGTTTTTCTCGTCTATTCGAAGATCGGAGACAAACCGAACCAATCAGTATCGTCCCGATTCACTACCTAAATCCACGGTCATATCATAAAGGTGTTCCTTTCCTTCGCATGTGGGATAGACCGTCTCCGGTTTAAATTCGCCATCGGGACAGGTGCGATCCGTTTCATCCCAGTAAAACTCGGAGCAAAAAAACTCATGGGGCCACAGTGGTCGGCACCCCTCAGCCCTCTCTACCTCTCGAACTCCGATGGCGGGATGAAAACTGTTATTTTTTCGATCGTAGCACTCCAGCTCGTGGTCCCAATTGCTGTGGACCGGAAATGTCAGCTGAGCCCGTGATTTTTGTTCGATATAGTCCTCGATGCGGACTTTTTTTCCCTTCTCCCATGCCTGATCGTAGACGGTGACCTGAAATTCGTAGCTGTCGTACCAGATCGGTACTGCTCTCATGCACTTGGTGACACGATTTCCCTGGACCTCGGATTCTGAAACCTCGAGGTCGAAGCGCAATTGCTTTCCCTCGCTCTTCTCGAAGACGAATTCCATCGGATCACCATCGGGGTCGTAGGCGGTCACACAGACATTGACCGCCTCACATTCGTGGACGAATTTCGATGGATCATACTCCACGCTCTCGATCACCGGCGGGTTATTCAAGGAGCCGATGATATCCGACGCCCCCACGTTGAGGCCTTCACATTGGCTGAGTAGAAGGATTTCAGTGGTCAGCCCGTCGACTACAAAAACTTCGGTTGCCGTCGCCGGCTGACATTGTGACGAGGGCGCTCCCGAAGAAGTCACCGGTACAATTTCCACGTCGTAGCAGCCGGCGGACAAGACCGTAAAAAAGTCCGCAAATTGGTGGCTCGAACCCTCGGCGAATGGCCCCTTGGAAAACTCCGGGATCCCCGCCGGCATCTCCAAATCTTCAAGGTTACGCCGCTCATCGAATACGAGCCTGGAATCTCCGCATTCTTTGATCTGGAAGTGGAATCCAATCACATCGCTTTCGCCGTGATAATTGATGCCCAGTGCTAGCCCGGTCTGTTCCGTCTCGTGATCGGGCCCTTCTTCGTCCACACCATCTTGACCGCATCCCATAAGTCCCAAAAGCACTACCGCGGCGACCACCGCAACCCCCCATTGGTTCTTCATCGACACACCTCGCTTGTAAAACTCCCCCCCGGTTCTTCGACGATAGCTGGGTCGCTTCACCGAAGCCCATAGGGCGTTCCCCCACGCCCGGCCTCATTCCGAACCGGCACAATTTACTCACTCGATATAGCTCATCTTAAACATAACCCTGCAATTAGTAAGCTCAATGAGAAAAAGAAGAATTCTATGATAACAGAGAAAAAGACCCACCTGCCGTCACCGGC
>SKPJ01000515.1 GCA_007119595.1 Myxococcales bacterium | reverse complement strand
CCCGACGATCCGGAAGCCGAAGAAAAGTTCAAGAAGGCTTCGGCGGCCTTCGAGGTTCTGGGTGATGAGGAAAAGCGCAAGCGCTACGACGAGTTTGGCCTCGACGGTTTGCGCGAGGGCTTTGACCCGGAGCAGGCCCGCAAATACCAGCGTTGGCAAAAGCAGGCCGGACCCTCCGGATTTGGCGGCGGAGGGCAACGGGTGTATCGCAGCGGCGGTGGAGCCAGTTTCGAGGATGTATTCGGCGATATCTTCGGGGGGAGAAGTCCCTTCGATACCAGCGATTATAGCGATTTCGGTGGCTTTCAGGCGCCCCTGAAGGGCCGCGATATCACGGCGTCACTGGAGTTGGATTTTGTGCGCGCCATCGAGGGGGGCCAGATGGAATTGTCGCTGCAGGGAAAGCCGCTGAAGGTGCGTGTTCCGCCCGGGGTGCGCGATGGTGAACGGCTGCGCTTGAAGGGAAAGGGTAGCCCGGCACCGAAGACGCCGTATGGAAAGGGACAGCCCGGCGACCTGTTGTTGGAGATCAGCGTCTCACCGCATCCCACGGTTCGCCGCGATGGACTTGACTTATACGTCGATGCGCCGGTGACCATTCCCGAAGCCGTCGAGGGCACTCGAATCAATATCCCCACTCCCTGGGGCGAGTATACGGTGACCGTACCGGAAGGAGTTCACGGCGGCGCCAAATTGCGTCTCAAAGGCCAGGGCGTTCACCGCGGAAATAAAAAGGGAGATTTCTACGTCATCATCCAGATCCACACCCCGGATCGGATCGACGACGAGGTCCGAGACACGGTTCGCCAGCTCGAAGAGGCCTACGAAGAAGATGTGCGCGCCGCACTTCAGTGGGCCTGATCGCATACCCCGTACCCTCAATTGCTCGCGAATTCCGATCTTCGGCGTATTTGTCATTGACCCAGTCGGGGGGGTGAGTATTTTGGGCGCCCAATGGTGCTTGGAGCACCGCTGTAGCCAAAAGAGAGGAGAGGCATGGATACGTTGGACGTCATGAAGAAATCAGAAGAGCTGGGCGGCACGGAGCGGCGCAAGGCGGTCGAAGATGTGCTGATCAATGCCCGGGACATGGGTTGTGACATGCAGATCGGCGGCGGGAAGGCGGGGGGGATAAACCTTCGCTACGGGGCCATCGGTTATGCCGTGCTCGACATCAATACCAAGGGATTGGTCAAGCTCTATGCTTCGGCGCACCCGGGAAAAGATGCTCCCGACGCCTATCGAAAGGCGGTCAATGAATTTATCGAATCCCGCGAGGAGCTGGAGCCGAAGTCGTTTCCGATCAACACTTATGGCCATCTGGAGGAGAAGGTCGAGGAGATCGGCCCCCGGGTATTGGTCGAATTTATCGAATTCGTCATCAGCTTGATTCGAAAGGAGTACTACGATCCCTGGAGAGAGCTGCACGAAGCATGAGGATCGAAGGTGATCGAAGTACGGAAAGTCGAATCGGAGTCGAATCGTTGGTACTCCGGTGGATCGGAGGATAATGCATCGCCGCCGGGAATCGACGAATTGCGCCACTGGTTGGAGGCCTTCGCACAGAGATTATCCACATCGCGGCGTGACGACCCGGTCGATGCCGCGGTGGTCGCAGATCTGGTCGAGAAATGGGACGGGCCCTATGATGAGGGCCCATCGCCGTACGAGACAGTAGCTCGTCAAACCCTGGCGATGTCAACGGCGGCGGACGACCAATACGCTTCGATTTCGGCGGTGGCGGCCGGTTTTTATTTCTTGAAACAACGGGGGTTGGAGCCGGGGCGTTCGCCGGCCGATGATTGGCGTATCAATCGCCTATTCAACGCCGGATCGCGGGCGGTGGATGCGATGATTGAAGATCCCCGCCGGCGCAGTCATACACTGCGCGTCCTGCTCTTTCGCATCCTCGACACCGCGATGGAACAGGCTCGGTTTAGCTCTCGGGGAGTGGTTTCCACGATCACCTGTGGAGTGGATTGGGATGGTGATGGCTCGAAGCCGCTTCGTCGCAGTCTTCCAGAGGGCGCGTATTCCGCCGGTGGCGTCGAAACCGGGGAGATCATCGACTGGTTGCTCCAGGAATTGGTGAGCCGGAGTCTGGCAGGTCTGACCCTGAACTCGGTGATCGAGGGCGGGTCGGAGCAATCAGAGTATATCGTCGACGATTTATTGGGGAATTGGATGGCGGGGTTGAGCGCCGATGAGGCGCATTTTGTGGCCGGAGCACTGTTTTTGCCCGCCTCGATCGGCGGATGGCCCCAGCCGCCGGAACAGCGAATCCTGGACGCCCTCGCCGTGGCACAGGACATCGCCGGGGAGTTTTTACCGGATGAGGCGAAACAATCGCGCTACGAGGCTTATCTACGACGAATCGACAGTCTTCGCCGGCTTCCCGATCGCATGGGCCCGACATTTGAAGTCCATGATGGCAGCGGGGATGGGCCGTGGCGCGGCCGTTTTGGGCTGACCGTCTATCCCGTGCGCTGCGCTAAAGCGGCACAGGAGGGATTTTTCCCGGTGGAGGCCGGGTTTTATTTTGAAGATGAGGGCCTCGATATCTCGCATTGGTCGAGCACAGAAAAGAGGCATTTTATTCAACGATTGACTCGTATCGCCAATACGGAGGACGACGAGGGTTTTTCTCATTTTGGTACGGAACTCAATAAACTCGTCGATCGCATCAACCGCGCTGTGGGACCGGTCGGTGACGAAGGAAGCGATGAATGGTATTCGGACTCCCCATTGTCGCCGCTGTGGCGGGACATCGAAGATGGAATTGACGCCGCACAAAAGGCTCTGCATAGAGCCGATGTCGATGCGTTGGCCGAGGTTTTTCGCCGCTGGACTGTCTGTTGTGTGGCTGTCTCACCAGCGCATCCCTAAGTCCAGGGAAAAAAAATAGTGGCCGGCTGTCGTGACCGGTGACAGTTTTGGATTAAATTTTTAAGTGAGAGATAGGAGTGTCGTGACGGAAGGCTCTTTGGAGCAAAGCATTGCCGATACGAGAGAAGGGGTGATGACATCCGACGAGATCCAGATTGGTGAGGGCTCCGAGCTGGTCGAGCACTGGGAACAGGAGCATGGACCGTCGCAGATCTTCAGCGCCGAGGATATCGCCAATAGTGTGAGCCACGGGGTTGGCTTGGGGATGAGCATTGCCGGTCTGGCGGTGTTGTTGGTCGTGGCCTGGCTGCACGGTGAGACGGCCCATATCGTCAGTGCCGCGATCTATGGCTCCACATTGGTCCTCTTATTTGCGGCGTCCACGCTCTATCACAGCATGACCCGCCCCGGTCTTCGTCGGCTGTTTCGAATCATCGATCACAGCGCCATTTATCTGCTCATCGCCGGAAGTTATACCCCCTTTACGCTGGTGACCTTATCCGGAGCATGGGGGTGGACACTCTTTGCCATCGTCTGGTCTCTGGCTCTGATCGGGGTGTTGTACAAGATCTTTTGGTTCGGCCGATTCATGAGCTTGAGCATCGGTCTGTACCTGGTGATGGGGTGGACCATGGTGGTCGCCATTCGACCTCTGCTGGAGGCCCTCGATATTACGGGGGTGATCTTGGTCTTCGTCGGCGGCGTATTTTACACCGGCGGAGTCGCCTTTTTTGCCTGGAACAAATTGGTCTTCAACCACGCCATCTGGCATCTCTGCGTATTGGCGGCGGCGGTATGTCATTATCTGGCGATTTTGTTCTATGTGATGATGTGACTTTCTTTGAGCATTGAGCGACATTGCCGCACGAACTGGGTGTGGATTACACACGCAAGATCTGCGGCATTTGAGATGGAGGGAATGTTGCTCTATGATCTTCGCGTTCTATGGAACGCAATTGGGCCGCGCTCTTATGCAGATGCGCGGTGACTCTTTTCTAGAGTAAGGAGTTCGTTTGGACACACTGGACGTTGTACAAAAAGCAGAAGAGGACGGCGGTACGGAGCGCCGCGAGATTTTTGAGGAAGTGCTCATCCATGCGCGTGAGATGGGTTGTGAGATGAAAATTGGTGGCGGTCGCGCCGGAGGCATCAACCTTCGCTACGGCGCCATCGGTTATGCGGTGCTCGACATCAATTGTCATGGTATCGTCAAGGTCTACGCCTCGCCGCATCCGGGCAAGGACCCGGAAGAAGAGCACCGCGGTTCGATCAATAATTTTATCGAGGAGTCCGAAGAACTCGATCCCAAGTCCTTTCCGGTCAATACCTACGGCCATCTCAAGGATCCGGTCGAAGAAATCGGCGCCGAACCCTGTGTTCGGTTCATCAAGCACTCCGTCGATTTGATCCGAAAATATTATTACGAGCCGTGGTTCGAGTTGCATGAAGCATAGCGATTAGATGCATTGACGGTCGACGAAAGCCTCCCATCGCCGGGAGGTTTTCGTCGTTCTTGGACTCGATGTCTTGGGAACTCGATCCGTTCCTGTTCTGCATCGGGTCCTAATAATGCATCGCCGTCGAATTTTGAGGGAGGAAAATCGCATGGACGATTGTTATTATGGGCTTGCAGCTCCGGTGGCAGCTTGCATCTTCAGGAAAAAAGACGGTGGCGATGAAGACGGCTCGGTTTATCAAAGCAGTGGGATGGGGTTGGCTGGCGCTCGCTTTATGGTTGTGCTCCGGGTGCGTAAATCCCCCCGGTGTGGGGCTGTTTTCCTCCGGCGAGATAGCGGTGCACAATTGGAACGGGGAATCGCCCGATGAGTCCGAAGAGAGCACGCCTGAGGGTTGGAGCTACAAAGAGGTAGACGGGACCAGTTGTGCCAATGGAACACCGGTGGGGATGGGGCTCAACTACGGGGAGACAAAACGGGATGTGGTCATCTATTTAAGTGGTGGTGGTGCATGTTGGGATTCGACGCGATGCACCTATTTACAGGCGGCGGCCAATCTGGACGTCACCTATAATGCCCGACAGATGGGGGCTGAACTATATCCGTTGATGGAGGTCGGATTTTTCGACCGCGATGCAGTGGTCAATCCCTGGCCCGACGCAAGTTATGCCTATATCCCCTATTGCACAGGGGACCTGCATATCGGCCGCAGGATGATGCCCTACGACGGGTTTCGAAGTGGCGAATTAATCAATCATTTGGGGGGATATAATCTGGAGCGCTATCTGGAGGAATTGGGACAGTTTTTTCCCCACGCCGAACGAGTGTGGTTGGTGGGGATCAGCGCCGGTGGATATGGCATCACCTGGAATTTCGAGCATTTTAAAAATGCATTTCCCGATGCCGAGATGCACGTTTTTACCGACGCATCGCCGTGGCTTCCCATCTCCGGGGAGCGGTGGTTGTTGTGGCAGTCCAACTGGGGCGTTCAGATGCCATCCGGCTGTTCTCGATGTGTGGAGGAGCCGGATTTTATGCCGGAATTTCTAGCCGAAGAGCATCCCGACACCCGCTTTGCGACCGCCGTTTACTCCCGGGACTCCGTATTGGCTGCCTATCTGGGCGTCCTTCCACGGGGAGTAGAGGGGGAGGTGGAGCGCTTTGTGAGTCGGCGATATGGACACCGCAATACGCGGGCCTTCGTAGTCGATGGTACGGAGCACGAAGTTCTGCTCGGTCTCGATCGGGGGTTGCGCTGCCAGGATGGCGAATCACTGGTTAATTTTATGCACCGCTGGGCCACCGGAGACGGCTGGGAGTAAGGGCCACCGGCTTAGTCAAGGCGTCGGGCCCGGGCGTCATCGGAGGGCTCGATGGGGGAATGGGCTTCGATATAGTTCGCCAGAGCATCCAGATCGACGATGCCGCCGACGCGGTCGGTGCCCTCGGTCAAGACGGTGAAGCCGTCGCCGCCGTCGGCCATGAAGTTATTGACCGTGATTCGATAATTCTGTTGGGGATCGATGGTCTCACCGTCGAGGGTCATGCTCTGCGGATCGACCCGCTCTCCTCGAGGCGCTTCGGGATTCCACTCGTAGCTAAAACCCGTCGATACGGCGAGCAGATGGGGGCGTGAATCGTCTTGCCATTGTTGCTCGAGGAGCTGGTGGAGTTGCTCTCCTGTGAGGGTCATGGTGGTCAAGATATTTGCGAAGGGCTGAATGGTATGCAGTTGAGCGTAGGTGACGCTGCCATCTTCTCGGGATTCCTCACCGCTCTCAAAGGTTAGTGCGTCGCGAATTCCGCCGGGGTTCATAAAGGCTATCTGGGCCCCCGCTTCATCGGCGGTCGCCGCCAGTTGTGCGTCGGCGATGAGGTGGCCTATCGGTGATTCGCCGGCCTCACTGCGGGGACCACGCGGTAGGTCGGCCGTGATCTGGCCGACGACTCGATTGGCCCGGGGTTCGGCGCGCTCGACATAGGTGGCGACGAGTTCGGCGACGTCTTCATCGGCCTCGATGTCGGAGGTGACCGGGCGCTGACGGGCCTGTTGTTCGACGACTTCTCCGGTTTCGGGGTCGATGTGGAGATCGATGACGGTCACGATACGCCCCGAGGAAGCAGCCTGGGTCACCAGCCGGTCGTTGAATTCACAGATATAGGGGATATGGGAGTGACCGCTGACGATGGCCACCACCTGCTCGGGCATCTCTTCTGCCATGGTGACGACGGGACCGGTGACGTCGGGACAGTCGTCGATATCTCGGATTTCACTACCTGCCGAGCCGCCCTCATGGACGACGACGACGATGGCGTTGACCTGCTGTTCCTCTAATTCCGGGAGCAGTCCCTCTACGGTCTCGACTTCGTTGTGAAACGTGACGTCTTCGATGGCGGAGGGGACGACGACTTGCGGTGTATTCTCAAGCGTCATGCCCACATAGGCCACGCGAAGATCACCGTATTCTCTGATCTTGTAGGGCTCCATGATCGTCTCGCCGGAGTCGCGCCAGCGCACATTGGCGGCCAGGTATTTGAATTGGGTTCCCTCAAATTCCGTGTCGCCGCTACAGCCCTGCTCGGGGTGGCATCCACCGGCGTCGATGCGAAGCAATTCCTGGACCCCCTGGTCGAACTCGTGGTTGCCGACGCTGGAGATATCGAGTCCCGCCAGGTTCAACGCTTCGATGGTCGGCTCGTCGTGAAAAAGGGAGGAGACCAACGGCGAAGCACCGATGAGATCCCCGGCGGCGACGACAGTGGTGTGCTCGACGTCTTGGCGCTCAGCGTCGATATGAGCGGCCAGGTACTCGACGCCGCCAGCTTCGATGGATTCACCGTCGACCATAATATTTCCCGAGGGACCCTCCAGCGCTCCGTGAAAGTCGTTGAAGGCCAACAGGCGAAGGTGGACCGGCTCCGATGGCTGGGCATCAGCGGCTATTTCCCCTGCTTTTTCGGTGGGCTGAATTGCAGAATCGTCGACGGAGGGAGCCGACGAGCAGGCGACGGCGACAAACGCCGCAATCAAGGCGATACTAATTCGGGAATGCCACTTCATTTTTCTTGCTCCAACACAGACGGTGAATGGTTCAGGCTTATGGTGTAGCGCAGCTATAGCAAAAGGCGCAACATCTGGCGCGAATTCAGGGGGCGATCGATGAGGTGGTCGACGGCGTTTTGCAGTACTCGACCGGCCTGGGCGAGAGGGGCGTCCAGCTCGGCATCGGGGAGAGGGCAGTCGGGATCGGCGAGGTGGTGCAGAAGCTGCAGCGTCTCGGTGGTGATAATACCCACCGTGTCGTCGCGGCGACGGCACTTAGGGCAGATCAACCCCTCGCCGCCGCGACTAAAGCGCAATTTTTCCATCGACTCCGGCGCCGCTCCGCAGCGCCCACAGTGGTGGATGGCCGGGGCGAGCCCGTAGAGATCGAGGAGTCGATATTCGAATTGATGGATCAGCCGGGTCACCGCCGCTTCGGTGGAGCAATTGGGTAAATGGCGATGGAATTGAAGGAGGAGATCGAAGATTCGGTCGGCGACCGCGCCTTCGCGCCAGGTCTCGCGGGTCAACTCGGTGGCGTAGCCGGCGGCGGTGAGGGTCTCGAGGCGCTCTTCGATGCCCGGAAAATCCTCGGTGACGTCCATCTCATCGAGGCGATATAGATCGCCCGATTTCGGAGGGCGAACCGTGGCTTCGACGACGCGCAATGGCTCCAGGCAGCCTGAAAAGCGACGGCGGCTCGAGCGCGCACCATAGGCGATGGCGCTGATTCGTCCACTCTGGCGTCCCAATAGGTGAACGATGACGTGATTTTCACCGTAGTCGACGGTGCGCAATACGAACGCCGAGGTCTGACTTCGGGCCATGGGGGGATCGACTCACTCTTTCGGGGCGTGTTCGTCGATCAGGCGTCCCACGCCGGGGAGGGCCTGACGGACGTGTTTTTCGGCCTGTCCACGCAGCTTATTATAGGTCTTTT
Source organism: Myxococcales bacterium (assembly GCA_007119595.1). Classification (GTDB taxonomy): domain Bacteria; phylum Myxococcota_A; class Bradymonadia; order Bradymonadales; family Bradymonadaceae; genus SLJM01. The sequence goes on along the minus strand of SKPJ01000515.1, from coordinate 4,770 downwards.
TGAGCAAGCGATGATCGGAATTTTCGGCGCGCTCGTCGGTGATGCTCAACAGGTCGTTGGCGGCGCGATCGTCGTAGTCCTGCAGATAGGTCTCGAAGGTGTCTACGTCGTCGTCTTGCAGAAAGTCCTGGTACAGCGGGTCCAGGGCCTCGCTGAAGTCGTCGAGGAGGTTGTCGACGGCGGACTCGATCATATTCGGTTTGACCTTTTTGACGACCCGGTAGCCCCCTTTTAGAGCCATGCCGGACAATCCGGATTTGGAGGCGACCTCGTCATCGATCAATTGAGCGGTGTCGTCGATGACTTCCTGTCGATCCACCGTTTCGAGTCGTTCGGTCAATGTGGTCATTCAATCCTTCCATCAGTGAAAAAAGCGGTTCATCGGAGAATGGCGGGGAAGTGATGTCGTACTTATTGAAGCTGTCAAAAACGGCCGCGCAGTACGGCACCGACGCGGTCGGTGCTGAGTGTCGGTTTCAGGCGCAGGGTCAGACCCTCGCCGGTGCCGGACTCCGAGTCGCTGCCGCGTTTGAGGAGCACTCCACCGGTGGCGGTCAAGATCACACCACTGGACAAAAAGACGGCGCTCAACACCCGATGGGTGCGAAGGGTGGAGAGATCGTCGTCGCGATCAAAGGAAACATCGTCATAAACGGCGCGTTCATCATCGGGAGTGCGCGAGCCCTCGATGCGCTCGATATGATCGGAGACCAGGATACCGGAACCAAAAAATAGTCCCGTCGCGAGCGTCGCAGCACCGGATCCGGCAAGACCCCAACCCAGTGAATTGCTCTCCTCTTCCTCAAACGGTGCATCCATGTCTTCTTCGAGCGCCGCCTGTTCCTGTGCCTGCTGTTCTTGTTCTCGCTGCGCTCGCTGTTCTTCTGCGCGCCGTTCTTGTTCTTCTCTGGCGGCGAGATAATCCTCGAGCTCCGTGCGTAGCTCGGCGATGTCATCGAAGCGCTCGTCGTCGAGCAGAGATTGCTCGTGTTCAGCCAAAAGTTTTAACGCTCGGTCGTAGTCGCCCACGCCCATCAGTGCCATGACCTGGTTGTAGAGGTAGATGAGATCTGCATCGTGGGCGAAGGCTCGGTTCAAGAGATCTGCGGCGCGCTCGAATTCGCCGTTGGCGTAGGCCTGACTGGCCTCCTGATAATAATCGGTAGCCCGTTGTGCCGCTTCCTCTTCTGTAAGCTCCTCGCCAGGTCCGTCGCCGGCGAAGGCAGAGGCGAAAAGCGGTGTGGAGGCGATGGCGACAAATGCGCCAAAGATAAAAAGTCGTCTCAAAGTGGTCATAGGCGATGTCCACGGCGAAGGTTAGAAAACGGAGTAGTTCGTGATCCGTCGGGGTCTCTTCTAACCATCGATGTCCGGACGGTCAAATATTGCGGGTCCATCGTCGGGGCGCTCAAAGATGGTGGGCTCCGTGGATTCTGGTTCTTCTGCGGGTTCTGATTCCTCTTGTTGCGCTTCGTCCTCTTCGGATTCGTCGGACTCGTCGCTTGGTGCCCCGGCGCGGCGTTCGCCCCGGTCTGTCGGTGGGGTCTCACTTGGCGTCGGGGAGGAATCGTCGGCTTCTTCTATGACTTCGAGGTCTGCAGAATCGGGCCGTTCGGGCTCGGAAGCACGGTCGGGCTCGGAAGCAGGGGCGCCAGCAATGTCGGCCGGTGGTGATTCGGGTTCGTCGTCTGCACTCAATTCTTCGCTCGCCTCGTTTTCAACTCTTTCGTTTTGGGGTTGCGCTTCCATATTGATTTCGGCGACTTCTTCGGCGTCGGATGGTTCCGGGGTTTGAGTGGAGGCGATGGTCTCCGGTTCGGGTTCGGAAGTGGAGTCGTCGTCGAGATCGGCGAAGAGTACGGCGGTGACGATCGCCGTCACGACGATCCCGACTGCAAATGCTGCGCCGGCATAGAGCACTGTCTTTTGTTTCGAACGCGGATGCTCCACCGTCTCCTCGATCGGCCGGGGCGCAAGGGGCGTCGTATCCGGATCGGCGGTGGAAGACATCTCTTTTTCAGCAAAAGCGCCGTCTGCGTCGTCGGGGTCGGGATCGATGGTCTCGGTGCGGGGATCGAGTTGGGTGGATCCGAAGCCAGCCTCGGCGGGCTCAGCCTCGGTGAACGCCGGGTCAGTGGACGCGGGATCTGTAAATGCAGGTTGGGTCGTCGCCGTGAGTTCTTGGGAGGACTGGGCCTTCGTATTCGCGTGAGCCAGCGCGGCATTTCCGTGAAGTTGTTCCGTCGCGCCAATCGGTGTTTTCTCGCCGTCTGGTGTGGTGTCGACCCTCTTCTCGGTGTCGGGCCGAGGACCGATACGCTGCTTCTCGATGATTTGAGTCGGCGCTGTGGCCAGGTCATCGTCGGGTTCGCCGGCCGCCGGGTTGCGCGCCCGCTCCATCGAGAAGGTCCCCGAGTTTTGCGGGATACCCAGTTGTTTATCGAGCTCAAAGAGCATCTCTCCGGCGTCGACGTAGCGATCTTCGGGAGCTTTCTCGGTGGCCCGGCAGATGACGTCGAATAACCCCTCCGGAAGATATAGGTCGGAGCGCGGAACGAGCCGGGGCAGGGGATCGTTAATGTGCATAAATAGCACCTGCAGCGGCGTTTCGGCATCGTAGGGAACACGTCCCGAGAATAACTCGTACAACATAATCCCCATGGCATAGACGTCAGCCTCCGGACCGGTGCCGCTGTCACCGCGCGCCTGTTCGGGTGACATATAATAGGGAGTGCCGAAGACCTCGCCGTCGTTGGTCAACCCTTGAGTGACCCGGTCGTCGATCAGCCGGGCGATGCCGAAGTCCAGAAGCTTGACGAAATCGTCGTCGCTCCCGGCGCTGGTGATCATGATATTCTGAGGCTTTAGATCTCGGTGGATGATGTCGTTTTCGTGGGAGTCGGCGAGGGCCGACAGGATCTGGCGCGAGACATATACCAGGCGATCGACGCTCATATCCGGGGACCGGCTCCAATCGGATAGCTCCTGGCCCGGCGCATATTCCATGACCATATAGGGCTGGTCGTTTTCGGCGAATCCGAAGTCGTGGAGGGTGATGATATTGGGATGGCTCAGTCTGGAGATCGCCTTTGCTTCCCGAACAAAGCGCTTGCGCCCTTTGTGGGAGCGCTCCAATTCGGTGAGCAGCACTTTGAGCGCTACCTCGCGCTCCACGGGCATCTGCAACGCCCGGTAGACGGCGCCCATGCCTCCCTTGCTCAATAGTCCGATGATGACGAATCGACCGGCCACCATGGTGCCCAGGCGCGGATCGATCTCCGGTCCCTGGAGGGCATTATCATAGACGAAATAATATCCGTCCTCGGAACATTGGGTCCCGAGGACTGGAGATGTGGCACGGCATTTGGGACAGATCGGCATACAGATAGTACTCGTTGGTGTCGCCGAGTTCGTCGGCCACGATACCAGCCCCCGTGAAGATCGCAAAGAAGTCGCGGCCTGTTGACCTGTCGGTCCGGTAGTGATTGTCTGGCGGGCGTAGAAGAAGGGTTTTTTATCTCCAAGTTGTGAGCAGACGATGAGCGAGACGAGAAAAGTGCAAGAGCAGGACCCGCGTGGATTATACGAGAAGTTGAAAAGCGGCGACGATCGCTGGGAGATCTGGGTCAAGCTGGGGATGGGCCTCTTTGCCCTTCAGATCGGTGCTTTCGCGGTGGCTTACCTGCGGCTCGGCGAGCCCAGCGTGATCGCCCATTCGATGTTGATCTCGCTCTTTGGTGTGCTCACCATGCCGCTGATGTTCTGGGGGTTGATCCGGGCCCTTTTTCGGCCGCCGGTGTGGCGCCTTTCGCGCACCGTGGGCTTTGCGTGCCTGCTCATCGTCGGATTTTTGGGTAACGCCTCCCTCTTTCCGGCGCCCGTTTCCACCGCCGATTGGAGCTCCGATACGGTCTATAATCTTCCCTTCGATGGTCCCTGGGTGACGCTGGCCGGAGGGGATTCGATAGATCGAAATTATCACGCCACCACGCCGGCCCACCGGTGGGGCTACGATTTTGCTCCCGTCGTCGACGGCGAGCGCTATCAGGGAGACGGCAGCGAATTGGAGCAACATTATTGCTACGGAGCATCTGTCTTAGCTCCAGTCGGTGGGGAGGTGATCCGGGTACTGGGGGCTGAAAGGGATCAACAGCCCGGGGAGCACGATCCCAATAATATTTTGGGCAATCACATCGTCATGAAGATCGATACCGACGAGTTTTTATTCATGGCTCATCTAAAAAATGGTTCTCTTGAGGTTGGTTCCGGCGATATGGTGGAGAGAGGCCAAAAAGTTGCCGAATGTGGAAATTCGGGGCGCACTCAGACCCCTCATCTTCATATTCACCTGCAAAATAGCAGTGATTTTCCCATCGCCGAGAGCCTGCCGCTGCGCTTTGATAACTATATGGCCGATGGAGAGTTGATCGATCGGGGAATGCCGTTGGGCAGCTTGGAATACGAGGCAGCCGACGGCGAAGTGGTCCAAAACGTCGGTCGCTGACGGTTGGAGGTTCACCCGCCGTCATTCCGCTCGATTCTCGCAAGCCACCGGCGTGACGATGTGTTCAACCCTCAAATTGTATTTTGGACCCTCAAATAGACGGAGGTGGATTGACCTCGTGCGCTCGACTGCGGCATTCGGTGTTCCGTCGGATTTCGTATGCGTAGATGACCGTTGGAGAATCTCTGACCGTCATTCTATTTAAGGCGCCTGAACAACGGCGCAAACGACAATTTACGGGGTGCCTCCGTTGTCGCGTGGGGGAT
>SKPJ01000064.1 GCA_007119595.1 Myxococcales bacterium | reverse complement strand
TGAGCAAATGGGATTTTCAAGAAAGGGGGCATCGATGCGCGGGATAAAATGGCCAATCTGGGTGGCACTGCTGGTGGTGTTCGGCGGATGCGCCAGTCCATCTTCCCCGGAGCCCGACGATGCGCTCAGCATCGACGAGTGCGTCAGCGAGCGGGGACAATTCTTTTTGACCTTTTGTGCTTCGAAAGACGCCGCCGAGATGGCCAAACGCCAGCACACCATCGAGCGCGGAGCGGATGATGACAATCCACCCTCCGAGCTGGTGTCGTTGCCCGTGGAGGGTGCCCCGGTGCGCGGGGAGCGCGACGCGCCGATCACGGTCCATCTATTCGGGGATTTGCATTGCGACGATTGTCGGGCGGTCTACGAGCGCCTGGTCGGTGAGGTCGAGCATCGTCCGGGCCAGATGCGGCTGGTCTTTCGCCACGCCCCGATCGATGACGCCGGCGAGACCGCGGCGCGGGCGGCCATCGCCGCCTCGGAGCAGGGAAAGTTCTTCGAATTCGTCGATGGTCTCTACGACGACTACGATAAAATAGCGCCATCCGAGACATGGCCCGATATTGCTGTTTCCGTGGGACTCGACGTCGACAAATGGGAAGAAGATCGCCGCATGAGTTCGGTCGACGCCATCCTGGAGCACGACGCCATCCATGGTGAGGCAATCGGACTGGTCGAAGCTCCCACCTTTTTTATCAACGGCGTGCGCAAGGTCGGTGGCATCGCGCTTCACGAAGTCGACGAGGTGGTCGACCGGGAGTTGGAACATGTTGAGGCCATGCAAGAAGCCGGGCTTTCCGGGGCCGATATAAGTTGGCGGCGCATCCTCCACAATTATCAGTCCGTGGACTGGCAGCAGGTCGAGCAAGCCCGCACGGAGATGGAAAGTGAGCTTACGGTTTCCCACATTCCCCTGGGAGCGTCACCTCAGAAGGGAGCTTCCAAATCGGAAAGCCTGGTGACCGTCGTCGTCTTCGCCGATTTTCAATGCGTCTATTGTGCTGAGGCCGCCAGAACCTGGCGGGAATTGGTGTATCGCTATGAAGACGCCGGCCTGCGGGTGGTCTACAAACACTTCCCGCTGTCCATCAACGAGGATTCGATGACCGTGGCCGCCGCTTCCGTTCTGGCCGACCAGGTCGGGCGATTTTGGGATTTTCACGACGCTCTGTACTTCGGTGATGTTCCCACTGACATGCGAGGGCTGCGCTCGAAACTCGAGCACCTGGGTTGGTCCGGCGAGTCCTTCGTCGAGGCCGTCGAATCCGATGAAATCCAGAGTGCCGTCGACGCCGATCGCCAGTTGGGCGCCGCTGTCGGCGTGGAGGGAACGCCCACCTTTTATATCAACGGCATCCAATTGATGGGCGTACTCTCCGCCGATCAACTGGCGCCGCTTATCGAGGATCAGATAGCGCTCGCTCAATCGATCCGCGAACTCACCGGCAATCACGGTGATGCGCTCTACCGCGATATGGTCGAGACCAACCGAGGTCATTGATCGAGCCGGCGTCCCGTCGTCGCGCATATTTGAAGTTCACGGGCACCCACTAACAACTGCAATCGATCTCCATCGGGGCAATAAATTCCGGATCTCTGTGGGCACCAATTGAAATTGATAATGGTTTTCATTGTCAATGTCATTACTCTTCGGTATATCGGTGGGTAAGTGAGTTGGACGGAGCGGTTCGAGGACTGCGATGACGGTTGGCGAATTACTGATAAACGGGGGATGGGCAATGGTCCCCATCTACCTGTGTTCAGCCGTGGCCACGGCGATCTTCTGCAAAAAAATACTCGAGTATCGGGCCCGAAAGCTCAGTGAACTCGGCTGGTTGGAGTCCGTATTGGAATCTCTTCGAAGCCAGCAATTGAAAGAGGCTCGCGATCGCGCCGACGATACACAACATCCCGCGGGGCCGGTGGTGGTTTCGATGCTCGACGTTTTGCAGCGTCGGCCGGACCGCGTGGAAGCCGAGGCCCGGCGGGTCGGAAGTTTACAGCTGCAGAAATTGGAAAAGCATGTGGGCGGATTGTCATTTATCGCCCAGGCTGCACCGTTGCTCGGCTTGCTGGGAACGGTGATCGGCATGGTAGAGCTTTTTATGGGTCTGCAGGGAACCGGTATGGCCACTGTCGACGCCGCTTTATTAGCCTCCGGTATCTGGAAGGCTCTGTTGACCACGGCGGCGGGACTGATGGTCGCCGTGCCCGCTCTTGCGGCCTATACCTATCTCAATAGCCGCACCGATCGCTTTCGATTGGTGCTCCAGGATACGATCGAGCGAATTTTGACCGCCCTGCCGGGTCCCGACAATGACGAGGGTTCTCAGATGAAGCCCAAACTCGTGCACGAGACCGCCGATGCAGTTTGAGAGTTTCCAGCGCGAGCAACCCAAGATCAATATTTCGGCGCTTATCGACGTGGTCTTCATCCTTTTGATCTTCGTTGTGCTCGCCGCAAACTTCGACCGAATTCAAGAGATGAACGTCGTCTTGCCCACGGCGGAAGCGGCGTCTGAGACCACGTCCGACGCTCTGGTACTGACCGTTCCCATGGATGGACCGATGCTGGTCAACGAACAACCCATCGAGGAAGAGGCATTGCCACAGGTCTTGGCCGACAAACGAGCTCAGTTCGAAGTACTGGTCCTCGTCGGCGATGGCGGAATCGACCTCGATAAAACAGTGCAAATTTTCGATTACGCATCTGCGGCCGGCTTCGAGTCGGTTTCGATCGCCACCCGCGACCGGGGGCAACAATGAGCTCCAAGACCACAGAATTTACGCCGGGGTGGGGATGGCCGATTGCCGTCGTCGCTCTGGTGCATCTTGGGCTGGCGGCGATTCCGATTCATTTCTCGGAGGTTCACGGGGAAGAGGCGCCGACCATCGCATTGTCCATGGTGGCGGCGCCGCAGCCCGAGCCCCCACCGCCGGTGGTTTCGCCGGAGCCCGTCGAAGAAGCGATCGAGGAGCCGGAGCCCGAGCCAAAACCGGAGCCGGAGCCCGTTGTGGAAGCCAATGAGCCAGAACCAACGACCCACGAATCAGAAGTGGCCATCGCAGAGGATATTGCCGACGAGATCGCCGAACCGGAGATCGACGAATTGGCTGAGGTCGATGAACCGGTGGAAGAAGAGGTGGTCGAAGACGAACGCGATCACAGTGACGAAGAAGAACCCGAGTTGGCTACCGTCGAGCCCCTTCCCTTTCCGACACCGGAACCCGACGTAGCTCCCGATCCGGCGCCCGATCCAACACCGGAGCCCGTGGATGTCGACTGGTCGGGATATGGTCAGGGCGTGATGCAGGCGGTTCAGGCGACACAGAATTATCCTCGAATGGCGCAGCGCATGGGGTGGGAGGGCACGGTCACCGTCCGAATCACCGTCGGTCACGACGGCTCACTTGCCACACCGCCATCGCTGGTGGAGTCGTCGCGCTACGACGCACTCGATGAAGAAGCACTTCGCATGGTCGAGGCGGCGGCGCCCTTTGAGACCTTTCCCGGTGGCTCGCGGGAAACGGAGCAGGAATTCGTCATCCCCGTGCGCTTTCAATTGAGGGGCTGACCCTATTGCCAGTAAGTTAAGTGCGCGCGGATCGCTGAGACGCGAAGGACACTGAGGCGCGGAGTCACAGTACGCTGAGGCACTGTACACGAAAGAGCTCGCTAAATCC
>SKPJ01000087.1 GCA_007119595.1 Myxococcales bacterium | reverse complement strand
TGCTACGGCATCGCCTCACTCCGTCGGCGTCGACCTCGCGGCGGCGCATCCGCCGAGAATACCTGGTGAATCGAGCATCGACGAGGGCAAGGAGGGGTGACGACACGATGCAGGTGTCATCATGGAGGAGCGCCGACACCGCCATCGTCGATGCTCGTTCGCCAGGCGCGGCGTGAATTTTCCCGCAGTCTGCTAGCAGAGCAATTTCTGACGTCCAGAGACGCCGCATCGCCTGCGCTGCTCAAGCCGACGTATCGCACATCCTGCTTTGCCCCGGGGGCCATCTGGTGAGAAATGAGGGCTAATTTTCCACCGTCGGATCAGAAATGTGCATGCTGTCGCCGTTTTTCAGCCGAAGCACCAGGGGACTTCCAATCTGTTCGTAGTTTCTCAGCGGTACATCCAGGTCCTCGTCGAAGCCGTGGAGGTCGACGGAGGAATTCAGATCGATGACTCTGATCTCGTCAAAATCAAAGAGATATGCATCCAGGGTCCCCCAGATCGATCGCTGACTGATTTCGATGACGCCAGTGCGTCGGTTTAACCTCAACGTGCCGATTCGCACGGCAGGCAGACTAAAGGCGAAGGCGAGGAGCCCTGTGAAAACACTCAACATGAGCCCCCCGCCGAGGTTCGAATATTCGATCCTCAATTCCTGACGGTGGCGGTCGTCGAGAAATGCCTGAATCTCCTTTAAATTCTCCCGTGCTTTCTCGTTCGATTCCCCGTGGAGCACATATCGCTCTCGCGGTTCACCGACTTCAAACTCGACCATTTTGTGCTTCAGCAGGCGGCTTTCGCCGTTGCGAGCCCGGCGCAGATCGTCCATCGGAAATGGCACATTTTGATAGGTCACAAGTGTGCTTCGCACAAAGACACACTCGCCTTGTGTTGCCGTCTGGCGCTGGCACTTCAGCGTTGCCTGATCATTGCCCCAGACAAAGGTGATAAACGTGACACTCCAGAAGAGCAGTGCCACGCCGATCCATGCCCAGGGAATATAGCGGATTACCAGACGATCCGGCCCTTCAGCTCGACTCCACACGGCGTCCTCTCATGGTTCACAAGAAAAAGGAGACCAACATCATAGCAGCGATGTCGTCGCTGATACCACAGCTACACGTTGGGAGGGTGTGGCACCTCCGTCGGTTCTCGGTTGCGGAATGTCAGAATAAAGCTGGCAGCGTCGCTCGCGCTCGCAGTGGCGCTGCCACAGCTTGAGAAAAGAAACAAACTTCCTCTGGCGGACCAATGGCGACGTTGCACCCCTTGTGCGATGCAATGCGGGTCACGAGCACAGACAATCTTCGAGATAAAATCTCCACCCCGCCTACAAATCCCAAAGCACACAGTTCGACATCGTCGAGGGCTGCAGAGGATTATGAATCGCTGCCCGTGCGGATCTGGCGAGGTTTGCCCGATGACTCGGGGAGGGGAATGAATTCTTCGGCATCGCCGGGAACGGTTTCGAAACGACCTTTTGCCCATTCTTCTTTGGCCTGTTCGATGCGCTCTCGTCGGGAGGAGACGAAATTCCACCAGATATAGCGCGGCCCATCCATGGGGGCGCCGCCGAAGACCATAAAATGCGCGTCTTCGGAGGCGGAGACGTCGGCTGTGATGCCGGGGCGCAAGATCAGTAGTTGATGAGGCTCATGAGTCTCGCCATCGACGGTGATCGTGCCGTCCAGGGTGTAGATGGCCCGCTCCGTATAGTCGTCGGGAATCACAATCGTCTTTCCGGCGTCGATCTTCACTTCCACGTAGAGGGTCTCCGAGGCCGCCTGTAGCGGCGATTTTTGGCCAAATGCTTCGCCGGCCAGGATTCGCGCCTCCAGTCCGTGATCGGTGATCAGGGGAAGCCTGTCGGCGCCCAGGTGCTTAAAAGCCGGATCACATTCCTCCAGTCCTTCGGGAAGGGCGACCCACGTTTGAAGTCCGGAGAGGCGGTGTGCTGATTTGCGTCGCTTCTCATCGGTGCGCTCCGAGTGGACGATGCCGGAGCCGGCGTTCATCCAATTGACGGCCCCCGGCTTGATATGTTGTTCCGTTCCCAGGTTGTCGCGGTGCAATATCTCGCCTTCGAAGAGATAGGTCACCGTGGCCAGATTGATATGCGGGTGGGGACGGACGTCGATGCCCTGATCGGTCAGAAATTCGGCAGGCCCCATCTGGTCGAAGAAGATAAAAGGCCCCACCATCTGCCCATCTCTGGAAGGAATGACACGGCGAACCTCGAGACCGCCGAGGTCGACGGAGCGGGGGATGATAATCGTCTCGATGGCTTCTATGCTTGGACGATCGCCGGGGATGGGATCGCGACAGGGCAACCAGCTCATGAGTTTCTCCGTGGGAAAGTATTGTTGTTTTGCAGATTCAAAGAGGTGAGTCGATTGTGGCAGGTGGCCTGTGTCGCGGTCAACTACTCGTGGCCAATAGGACTCGGTTCTCAGGTCAGGATAAACAGACCAACGTCGTACTCCGGTACAGACCGTCCGGAATGGGGAAAGCGTTCGAGTCGCTTGCACACTTCTTCGGTGGTAAACGCCTCATCTTCGTTCTGTGATCGTCGGGGGCATGTCGATATTTGCTGTTGAACAGCAGTGATGTGAGAGGTCGGCATGTCGACAGGCGCGCCATTCTGGGATCGCAAATATGGGCGCCCGGAATATGTCTACGGCACCGAGCCCAACCGCTTTTTGGTCGACCACGTCACGGGCTGTCTCAAACCAGGCGGCGAAGTCCTGACACTCGGCGAGGGAGAAGGGCGAAACGCCGTCTGGCTCGCCGGGCAGGGATACGTGGTCACCGCCGTGGATTACTCCCGTCCGGCCCTGGAGAAATTACATATCCTGGCGCGAAGTCAGGGCGTCGAAGTCTGCTCCTATCTGTCGGACGTGATGGATTTCGAATTGGGAGAAGCACGGTGGGACGCTGTGGTGCTCCTTCATATGCACCTGCCTCCCCGAACGCGCAGCTTGCTGCATCGGCGAATCGTCAAAGCCCTTTGCCCGGCGGGGGTCTTGTTTTTGGAAGCCCTTCGCTGCGACCAATTTGGCCGACGTTCGGGCGGCCCTGAGCGTTCGGAGCTCTTCTACAGCGCCGAAACCCTGCGCCGTGACTTCCATGACCTGGCTATCAGCCGCCTTGTCGAAGAAGATCGGTTCATCGAGTCCGGGGAGCATCGCGGCTGGACAAGCGTCATAAATTTCATCGCCCGAAAGTGAAGGTGGCGAAAGGGGAGAACCGGCGATGCCTTGAGCGCCGCCAGAGCCTTTCTCGGTCTGAGGAGCCTCATGTGCGCTCGGTCAGTTAGCTGTAGAAAGCGGAAATGACGTGGTTACCATCACGGTCAATCCGTATGGCGTCGAACCTTTCCGAAGCATGACCGGTGGCGGAGTGTCTCCGTAGATACGTCGTCCCCAGGCAAGAGGAGCGAGCATGACAGACTATAAGGGGTTGTCTGATGTGGGTCCGTTCAATGAAGAGCCGACGACCACGGTCCGAGTCTCGGACCAGGACGAGCTCGAGGTGTGGACGGTTGGCGAGGGTCCACCGGTCGTGTTCAGTCACGGCGTGTTCTGGCCTGACCTTTTGGTGCCTCTCATGGCCGAGTTAGCCAAAAAGGGCGACTACCAACTGATCCACAACCATCGGCGCGGTTACGGTGGGAAGCCGACGGGGCCCCTCGACT
>SKPJ01000571.1 GCA_007119595.1 Myxococcales bacterium | reverse complement strand
TGACTCGCCGCCTCCTCGCGAAGTTGCAATGCCTCCTCGAATAATTCGATGGCCCGGTCGGTGTGTTCCAGATAAAAATGACATAATGCCCGAAGACGCCGGGTGCGCTCGGTGTTGGGGCGCCGATGTTCGGCTTCGCCCAGGGACTGGAGTGCTTTTTCGTACTCTCCCTGCTTGATGGCCCGGTGCGCTCGCTGATGGAGGGCGTGGATTTCTTCGGGGAGCATCACCTCCTCCAAAAAGTCGCCCACCCGGTCGCTGAGTCGATCGAAGATGGTCATGGGGTTTCTCGGTGGCCAAGAGCCTCATCACTTCTACAGCGCTGAAAGTAAGCGAAATATACCTGTGGCCGGTGCGGTATTTCAGTCAAAGGACGAAGCGGTTTAACGAAATAATTCCACTTTGGCATTTCATCCTCTTCCTCGACCATGCATGATTAGGACAGGGCCGAATTGGAACAACGAGCGGCATTTGGCGGTTCAAAACGCGGGAATCGGTCGCCTGTTTTGTTCTCCACTTCGCGATCGACAGGCAAATTTCTTTCATAGAATCCGATAATAGAAAAGTCCGGTGCTTTCTCCAGGTGGGGGTTGGCGCCGGTGGCGGTTTGCGCCACAGCAGCAGGCGCGGTAAATCATGTAGCGATCAAATGGGTGTCGAAGACACCGGGACAATCAACCAAAAGGAGTGAGACGATGGCTTTGAATAAAGCGATGATTATTGGCAATCTCGGTGACGATCCGGAGTTGCGCTATACCCAGAGCGGAACTCCGGTGGCGAATATGAGTATCGCCACCAATCGAAAGTGGACCAATAAGAGCGGGGAACGACAGGAGCAGACGGAGTGGCATCGCGTCGTCGTCTTCGGACGTCAGGCCGAGACCTGCGAGGAGTACCTGAGCAAGGGTCGCCAGGTGTACGTCGAGGGGCGGATTCAGACCCGGGACTGGAAAGACCGAGACGGAAATAAGCGCTACACCACCGAAATCGTGGCCAATAATGTCCAATTTCTAAGCGGAGGCGGCGGAAGCGGAGGCGGCGGATACGACTCACCACCGCCGTATACCGACGCCGATGTGGGCTCCACCGGAGGATCGGAAAGCGACTTCGATCAGTCCTTCGACGACGATGACATCCCGTTTTGACCTCTGTCCCGAGTTGGAGAATACGCCATGGATGCCGAAGAGAGGGCCGGACTTCTGGAGCGTTTGAGCGCTGCGGTGGAGAGCAATTGGGAGGATATCGGTGCCGACCGGAAGTTGTTTTTTCGGGGGCTTCGATGTCTACAGCAGGGCGAGATCGTCGATGCCTCGCGTGTGTTTCGAAGAGCTGCGCGCTGCTGTCCGGCTCCCTTTTCGACCATGGCAAAGATGGCTCACGGTCGCTGCGAAGTCGTTCGCGGCCGGCAGGGTGCGGCTGTGCGCACCTTCCGGGCCGTCGCGGTCTCCGACATTCCCACCGGGCTTAAAAAAATGGCCTGGATGGAGCTCGCCGATGTGGCGCGTGAGCGCGGCGATAATGCGTTGTTGCAGCAAGCCCGTGACGCCATATCCAAGTGTGAGAAGCGGTCAAAGAAGTCGTGATCTGCGAGCAAAGGATTTTTTTGACAGCTTCTGAAAGGCGTTGATGAAAGCAACCCAACAGGAGTCGACCAACCCCCTTGGGCTGAGCCTGGATTTCATGTTCGGCCGGGGTTATTTGTGGGCTCGGCGCCAGCGCTTGAGTGATTGGATAGCTTTGGAATCTCTGCGCATGGAGATTCCCGATCTTCAATTTCCATTCGACGCAAGAGGGGGGCTGGACCGATTTCGCCACACCCGTTGTCTGGTGCGGGAGGTCGAATTCGCGATCTCGGAGGTGGGTCTCGGGGATCTGCTTCAGGAGGCGGTCTCGCACCTCGACGGATACGAGCAGTTGGAGGTTCGGTTTTTGGAGGGCGCCGCCCACGTCAGCGTGAAGTTGAGCGCTTTCGGGGCCGATAGCTATCTCAGCTTTCGGGCTGCCCTGATCCCGCCGGAACCGGCGCGGGCCGACGAGGTCCATCTGTCGCTATACGATTATCGGGTATTCGGGCCGCTTCCCTATCCGGCGCGGCTGGTGGTCCACGAGTTATTGACCGGATTGTTGAATACGCCGGTGTTGCGCTCCTCCGGGCGGGGCCAGAGTTTTACGGTGAAAATGGCCGGCGATATCATCAGTTTTCGTCCCCTGAAATTGTTGTTTTTGAAGATCTTTCCGAAGGTGGGTTGGAAGCTTCCAAACCTCGCCGGAGTGATCTTGGAGAGCGCCCATATTCGGCCCGGGGTGCTGACGATTCGAGCCATCGACGATGACCCGCAGGCCGGCGGCCCCTCACGGGGCGGCGAATTTGAATTGGCGGCCTCCAAAGAGGGGGGACGAGCGCTGGCAGCGTACGAAGCCAAGGAATTATTTTCCCATGCCGACCGGGCTTTGTTCGACGGTGAGCTTCGCCAGGCCCTGTCATTATTGGCCAATTATCGCGACGTCTACGGATTGCATCCGGCCCTGGTGGCCCGTCTATTCGATTGCCTCATCGCCGATGGTTCGCCGGCCAATTTGGCGTCGGCGGAGTCGCTTCGGCGCGAATTGGTGGCCGAGGATCCCGATGATCTGCAGGCGGCGCTGGCCTGGCCGCTCATTTCCATCGCCAGACGTCGCGACGAGGAGGCTGCCGAGGGATTCGAGGCCCTCTCCGGACAACTCGAGGATCGGCGTCAGACCCGGGATTGGATTTTGTGCGAGCTCGCCCTGGCGGGGGTTTTGGCAGATGACGACCCGGAAGGGGCCGCCGCCCGGCTTCGACAGGTGCTCAAACGCGATCCCCGGCATCGAGCGGCGCTGGAGATGTTGCGAACCCTCTACGACCGGATCGGCGAGCCGGTACGCCTGGAGGAGACGCTCAAGCGGCTGACCGGTGTGTATAGCGACCGGGAGACCCTTACGCAGACCTATCTGGAACTGGCTCGGCATTTGATGGATCGCCAGGGAGACCTGGCGGAGGCGCGGATGTATCTGGAAAAAGTGCTGCGCCTCGATGGGGAGTCGCTAAAAGCCCTGGAGGCTCTCGGGGAAAGCTATGTGCTCGGCGACGAACCGCTGCGGGCGCTCAAGGCCTTTGGTTCGGCGGCTCGGATCGCCGAGTCTCGGCAGCGCGAGGAATTGGCCAGCCGGCTCTTGTTTCGGGTCTCACAATTGTGGCTGGAGGAGATGGAGGATCCGCGCCAGGCCCTTCTGGGATTGCGCCGGTCGCTGGCACTTTCCAGTGAAGACGGAGCCTTCGACGGGCAACGGGCGCGCAAATTGCAGCAAGCCGCAGCGGTGTGCGAAGAGCTTTCGCGCGACGATGAGGCGATGAAGTATTGGAGTGAAGCAGTGGCCCTTTTGGAGCGCACTGTAGAGCGAAGCTCCCCGACCTTCGATGGCGATGAACCGATAGATGAAAATCCGGCGCGCGACGCGCTGACGGAGGCTCATCGGCGATTGGCAGCCATCTACGAACGGCGCGATCGTCCGGCCGTGGCCGCCAGTCATATGCGACGCGTATTGGAGATCGAGCCCCGGGATAAGCCGGCGCTGGAGTGGATGGAGAATTTCTTGCGCCGCGCCGGGCAGCCCCGGGAGTTGATCGAATTGTACGACGATCTACTCGCAGGGGTCGACTCCCAGGCGGCGCAGCTCGTATTGGTTGAAAAATTGGGCGATCTTTACGCCGGGACCGGTGGGGTCGATGAGGCCCATCAATATTACCGGCGGGCTCTGGAGATCGATCCCGGGACGCGGGCGGTGCGAAAAAAGTTGGTCGAGTTACTCACCGAAGAGCAGCGTTTTGAGGCCCTGTGCGATGTGCTCAATTCGGTGTTGGTCCGCACCCGTGATCGCAGTGCGCAGCATGAGATTTCCATGGAGATCGGCGCCACCGCGGAGGCAATGGGCGAGCCGGAGCGGGCGATTCGCTCCTATCTGGAGGCCGCCAAAACCGAGATCGGAGATCTGGAGGCCCTACAGGGAGCCCGCCGGGTGTTGGAAAAACTCGTCGAGACCCGAGGAGCGGCGGCGAAGGCACCGGTGGGTTCGACGACGGCCGGTGAACTCTTGGAAAAATTGTCGATGCAACTCGCGGAGCTGGTCCCATCGGTGATCGAGCAACGGGAGTTGTTATTGAAGGTGGCCATGCTCGCCGACGAACGCGGGGATACGGCAGCCGCCGCCGAGGCTCGGGAACGGGCGCAGCATGCAAGCCAACAGACCGGTGACGACGGCGAGTATGAGGACGTCGACTCCCGCCTCGATGCGATGCTTGATGAATTCGAATCCGACGATGCCGAGTTATTTGCCGAATACGGCGAGCCTTCGGGAATCGAGCCAAAGTCCAAAGAGCGGCAGTCCGAAGAACCATCGGGGGAGGAAGTCGAGTCGTTTCGCGAGCGCTTTTCGACGATGATAAAACAACCCGCCGAGCTTTCGACGTCCGACGATGAACCACTTCGCTCCAAATTGCGTTCCGTGATGGAGCGATCGAGCTCGGAAAGCGAAAAAAACGAAGAGGATCGACAAGACGAGATCGAAGACGCGTCATCTCCGGCCTCTGAGGAGTCATCGATCACCCTGCCCGTTCCGACGTCGGTGGCTGAGCAAATGGATGCCCCGACGCGGGAGGCCATTTTGATGGACGCAAAACTGTTTGCCGAGGATTCCGAAGGGGATACCTCTCCCAGGATTCATCCCGTGGAGATGGGGATCAATGCGCTCAATCAAGTCCGCGGGGGAGGAAATTCACGCGATGTTGCGGAGGCCATCGAGCATGTGCTCAGCCTTGCCGAAAATACGGATACGGAAGTGCTCGATCCGGAGGAAAAAAAATCACTGTGCAAAGAAGCCGGTGAAATCTTTTATTACGATCTGGAAGACGGCGATTCGGCACTGCCCTATCTGGAGGCGGTTCACCAGCTCGATCCGGAGGGCGATGGGGCCAGTCCGGCGGTGATCAACGCCCTGGAAAAGCTCTATGAAGAGCGCGGCGAAGTGGGAGCGCGTATTCGCCTTCTGAAGGCCCGGTTAAACGCTGAAGAGTCGCCGCAGATGAAGACCACCTACCGGTTGCTCTTGGCCCAGTTGGTCTGGGGTCGTCGCGACGACGCTGAGGGAGCCCGCAAGTGGCTCGACGAAGTGCTCGCCGAGGAGCCCACTCACGAGGCGGCCCATCGCCTGCTCGCCGATATCTGTAGAGCACAAAAGCGGTGGCAACAGGTGGTCGAGCACCTGGAGGTGATCGTCCGCAACGCCAGCGGGGGGATCGACGAGGTGGAGGCTCAACGGGAGTTGGCGGAGGTGCTGCTGCACCGACTCGATGATCCAGATCGGGCGATCGAATATTTCGAGCGGGTCATCGAGGAGTCCCCCGGCGATTCGCAGGCCCTGGCAGGGATAAAAAAGGCCCAGGCTCTCCAAGAGGATTGGACGGGCTACGTCGAGAGCCTGGCGCGGGAGTTGGGCTTGTTGACGGGACGCTCCGAAGGTTTTTCACTGCAACAACTGGAAGAGTTACAACCCGATGCAATTCCCGATGTGCTCCGGGCCTCGGTCAGTGAGATCATTGCCGACGCGGCACATATCGTCGAAGAAGAGTTGCAGAATTTGGAATCTGCGAGAACCTTGTGGGCACTGGCGTATCGGCTGCAGCCCGAGCAGGTGGAGGCGCTACAGCGGCGCATTGAGTTGGATCGACGCCTGGGAGTGAGTCGGGATCTGGCGGAAGGCCTCGTCGATTACGCCGATATGCTCCTCGATCCAGTTGACCGCTACCATGCTCTCGTGGAGGCCGCCGGGCTGCGAGCCGACGAATTGGATGAAGCACAAGGCGCGTATCGATTGTACGAAGAAGCGCTGAACTTGGTTCACGAGATGGAGCAAAATCCGAAGAATGTCGACGCCATACGCCAGCGTATCGAAGGGCTCCAGGCGACAACGAGCGATCCTGAGGAAAGGAATAAGGA
Source organism: Myxococcales bacterium (assembly GCA_007119595.1). Classification (GTDB taxonomy): domain Bacteria; phylum Myxococcota_A; class Bradymonadia; order Bradymonadales; family Bradymonadaceae; genus SLJM01. The sequence goes on along the minus strand of SKPJ01000571.1, from coordinate 7,196 downwards.
TGACGAATAAAGAGACGACACCTCAAACTTCATCGGTCGCGGCGGTCGGGACTGGCGATGGCGATCGGCTGGAGAATGCGTTCCGTCGGCGGACGTGGTTATTTGGTATGGTGATGCTGGCATTTTTGGTCGGATTGCCATTGTCGGCATATGCCCAGGACGATGGAAATGCCAACCAGCAGACCTCGCCCGATGGCCAGACCGATGCGGCAGAGCTGCAACTGCCACCTCTGCTATTGCAGAGATTTCGACCGGCGCCGGGTCAGGCGGATTATATCACCGTATTCAGCACCGGGGTGGCCGAGCATCTGGACTGGAACGTCGGGGTCTATCTCAACTACGCCGATAACCCGATGCAGTTGGGGGCTTATGAGCGACCCGGTGAGCAGACTGTGGTCTACCAGACGAATATGGATGTAATTGCCAGCATTGGTCTCTTCGATCGCCTGGAATTCGGGTTGGTGCAGCCGTGGACGATGCGACAAAAGAGCCGAGATCTGCGGCCGGTTTTGCCGCCGGGCTCCCCGGTTCGAACCGATCTGGCCCGCACGGCGCTCAACGATTTGCGTCTATTGGCCAAGGTTCAAATTCTGGGGCTCGAGGATCACAGCATCGGGTTGGCCCTGGTAACCGCCGGCTCCTTTCCCATCGGCGGATCCAACTCATTGACCAGTGATGGAGGGATCGGCGCCGAGGGATTGCTCGTCGGAGAATATGTCATCAAAGAAACCATCCGGACCTCGGCGAACGCCGGCTTTCGATACCGTCCCGGAGATCGGGTGATCCGGGAGAATGTACTGGGCAATGAGGTGGTGTGGGGTTTCGGGGTTCATTCGCCGTTTATGACCGATGATCTCGATATTCTCGGCGAGGTGGCGGGGGCCCTGGCGGTTCAGCCGGCACCGGAGCACCTGTCGGGGGTGGCCCCCGGCGAGGTGCCGATGGAGGTCAAGGGAGCGCTGCGCTACGGGTTCGATCCCGATTGGTCGGTGACCTCCGGGTTGAGTGCTGGACTGGGAGATGGAATTGGAGCACCCAGTTGGCGGTTTTTCGTCGGGATCAGCGGAAAGTGGGCCACCGGAGGTTGGTGGAACGTGGATTATCGCCACCCCAGATTCCAGGGCCAGACCGATCCCTGTGATCCCAGGGTACGGGAGCGACAACAGGGGCGACTGCGCTTCGATCCCGCCGATTGTCCCGACGTCCCCAGCCCGACGGCCGATCCCATGGACACCGCCTGGCTCGATGAACCGGTGGAGAGTCCCGACCGGGAGTGGTTTGAGAGAATGGAGCGACAAGAGGAGAGCGTCGAAGGGGGCGCGGCCCTTCGACAGGGAATGATCGTGATCACCGAAAAGGTGACCTTCGAGACCGGTAGCGCCGAAATTGCGCGCAGCAGTTATGGCCTTCTCGACGATGTGGCCACCCTCATCAAACGTCACGACGAGATCCGCTTGATTCGCATCGATGGGCACACCGACAGCGTTGGAAACGCTCAGATGAATATGGAGTTGAGCGAGGACCGGGCCTCCAGCGTGCGGCAATACCTCGTCGATAAAGGCGTGGCCGGCTACAAATTGCGGGCCGTCGGATTCGGGGAGGAAAACCCCATCGCCACCAATGACACCGAGGAGGGGCGGGCGGAGAATCGACGCGTGGAGTTCAATATTCTGGAGATGGAGACGGAGTGAGGTATCCCCCTTGGAAGATAACCGGGACTCGATGGAGAAGTTGGGGAGTGGTCGCGATTTTTGCGCTCGCGATGGTCGGGAGCTTGGGATGCGCCGAGGAGGATAATCTCATCGATCTCGACTCCATCGAGCGAGCTCCCGGCGGCAATCTGGCGCCGGTGGTCTCGCTGGAGACCGATGATAGCGAATTTTTGGTGGTCCCCTTCGGCAATGAGCTCTTCGTGCGTGAATCCGAGGAGCCCCGGTGGAACGTGGTCCGCGCCAGTTGGCCCTCCCGGATCGATGAACCCGGCTTGGGAGTCTACGAGGTCGCCAGTTCTGTAGGACGGGACGCCCAGACCATGTCGCACCAATATTTTACGGAATTCGATGGAATGTTGTGGACCGTGGCTCTTCCGGCGGCGACTGAGCAGCCGCGACTTTTGCGCAGCGAGGACCTCGGACGGACCTGGCGGGAGGTGGGGTTTCCCAGATCGCTGCACAAACAGGGCGCCGGTACGCAGCCGGCAAAAGCCTCACTCAATCCCCAGATCCGTTTGATGACCACCGAGAGCGACCTCTATCTGATTGGTGGCGCCGAAGTGTGGAGGTTGATGGACTATGGAGAGCGAAGAAATGGCACCGATAGTGAGCAGACGCGTTGGGAGTCTGTCACTTTGGACGGGGTGAGCCTCGACAGTGCAGATGATTCACCAGAGGGGGAAGAAGTGGAGCAGCGCAGCCGGCGCGAGCGGGCCTTGCCCCGTAGTATTCGCCACTATCAGGCTGCCGAGACATCTCATCCCTATGAGTTGTTGACCATCTACGGTCGTCACTTGGAGATCTATCGGCGCGACGAAGGCGAGGAGCAATTCCAACGGGTTTCTACACTGGACGCTTTGGACAGCGATTTGGCCCGTGAGCCCGACGGGGACTCGATTTTTTTGGTGGACTCGGAGTTGTTGTATCGAAGCCATGATCGTGGCGAAACCTGGGATGAACTCGAGGTTTATTCCGATTCGCTGGCCCCTGAGAAATACCGACAGATCGAGATTTTCGAGGAGGAGCGCGCCGAGACCGGTACCGCCATCTGGTTGATGGGCGAGAAGGGTAGCCTGTGGCTAAGCGAAAATGACGGAGAGGGATGGGACGAGTTGATGGAGCGCGATCCCGACGGTCGTCGAGTGACCGGGTTGATTCAACGACAGGGCGGTGACGTATTGTGGGCATCGACGGCCGGGCGTGGAATGTTGCGCTCCGAGGACCGGGGAGTGCATTGGTCGGAGGCCAATACGGGACTGCGAGCAGGCCGCTCCTTTCGGGCATCATTGACGGGCGACCGGAGAATGTATGTGGGAACCGACTCCGGGCTCTACGAGCGTTCCACGCAGGGCCGCGTCGATGATTGGAGCCGTGTCGACGATCGAGCCATTTCCGCCTTCTGGCGTCGGCCGGAAGACCATCGCCTCGTCAGTGGTACCGTGGGCGGTGGCATCCTCATCGAAGCCGGCGCCGGGGAGCAGACCTCGTCGGAGGCCGCGCCGTTGGGGGGAAGTGATCAGGTCGCATTCGCTCCTCCACACCTGGCCGGCATGGTGTTTCCCCGCACCGCCATTATCACCATTCGGCCGCGACCTGATTCCCGTGACGTCGTCGCCTGGTCCCATCGAAAGGGCCCGATGATCTCCAATGACGAGGGGGAGTCGTGGCGCCGCATGCAGTTGGGCGAGGCGTTTTTGAACGCCCTGGATAGTGCTGTGATCTCGAGTTTTCTGGCCATGCCCGATCAGACCTATTTTGTGGTCACTCGCTCGCGCCGCTCTGACGAGCCGACACAATTGTGGCGATCCGTGGATGGAGGGCGCACCTGGCAGGCGACGTATTCGATGATGGAAAGTAGTGGTGAGACTCCATTGCAATTGGAGCAACTACCCGATCACGACGAGGGGCTGTTGATGGCCCACGGATCTCGGGTGGCGGTCAGCACCGATCGGGGGGAGACTTGGAGTCCCATCGCCGGGCCCTGGGAGTCCGGGGTGGTGATCGGGATCACCGTTGATGGCGGTGAGGTGGCGGTGGCCATAAACGCCGGTCATAGCACCGAAATCGTCTGGGTCACCGATCTGTTGCAGGGAGGTCGAATCATTCAACAATATCGACTCGACTGGCCCCCTACTCGTGGGCTTCACGCCGATCGGCCCCTGGATTTGGAGGTGCTGGGCGACGAGGTTCTACTCCACGAAGGAAGTCGAATCTACAGTGGTCAATTGCCGCGGCGTCGTACCGGTGGACCTACCAATGTGTCGTTTGTGGTCGCCGTTGGAGTGTTGATCTTGTTGATCACCATGGCCTTTGGAGTTCTGCGCACCTGGGAGACTTCATAACGTTCTGGCACCCGCAAGTGAGCATCTCACGTCTTGGAACGACGGTTTATCATGACAACGGCACATCTATTTTATATCCCCGTTCTTCTTCTCGTGGGCCTGATGGCGGGTTTTTTTCTGGGTCGTCAGGCTGCGGAGCAGGATCTTCAAAAGCGTCGAAAAAAACTGGCGCGCCGAAAGGCAATGCAAAAAAAACGGCGCTCCGGTGATGGGTCAAAAGGATCCGAAGGCGCCGAAGAAGAACGCAAAGAAGAAGGGGCTGCTCAGCAAACCGGTGGTTGAATCATTGATTCCAATTTTCCTCATCGGCACCGAAATCACCCTGTGAGATGGCGGTGGCGAGGCGGTCTTTGAACTCGTCGAGCGATTCGCCGGTGGCGGCGGAGATGGACATAAATGGCAGGCCCAGCCGGTCTTGGAAGTGAGCGCGGATTCGCTCCAATTCGTCGCGTACAAAGGGCAGATCGATCTTGTTGAGGACGACCAATTGGGGACGGTTTAGCAGGTCGACGTCGTATTTTTCGAGCTCTCCACGGATGATTTCGTAGTCGTCGATGGGATCTCGACCGTCGTCGACATCGCCGGCGCCAGGTGTGACCTCCAATACGTGGACCAATAGATTGGTGCGCTCGACGTGGCGCAAAAACTTGGTCCCCAATCCCTGTCCCTGGTGAGCGCCCTCGATGAGCCCCGGGATATCGGCGACCACGAAGGGCTCGGCGTCCTTCCATTTGACGACGCCCAGATTGGGAGTGATGGTCGTAAAGTGGTAGGCCCCGGTCTTGGGTTGAGCCGAAGAGATGGCGGCGATGATCGTCGACTTTCCGACCGAGGGAAAGCCCACGAGACCGACATCGGCGATGAGCTTGAGTTCCAGTTGAAGCGTGCGCTCTTCGCCGTTTTTACCCGGTGTGGAGCGGCGGGGGGCTCGGTTGGTGGAGGTTTTAAACCGGGCGTTCCCCAGCCCGCCATCGCCGCCTTCGGCGACGACGACCCGCTGACCCGATTCGGTCAAGTCGGCGAGTCGCTCCCCGGAGTCGGCGTCGTAAATGATGGTGCCCACCGGGACTTTGATGATCTTGTCTTCCCCGTCTTTTCCGGTCTTCTTTTTGGAGCCCCCCGGTTGTCCGGAGTCGGCGACGATCCGCTTTTGGTGACGGTAGTCGTGGAGGGTATTGGCGTTGTGGGTGGCCTCGACGATGACGTCGCCCCCGTCTCCGCCGTCGCCTCCGCTGGGACCGCCGCGGGCGACGTATTTTTCACGGCGAAAGGCGACCATTCCATCGCCACCATTGCCGGCGACGACCTCTACTGTGGCTTCATCGGCAAACATCTGATGTCTCCATGAGCCGGCCACGACCCCTGCAATAGGCGAGAGGGGTGGACAAAATGAAAACGGTGGCTTTGTCGTCGATCAGGACCGACAAAGGTGCGGTTCAGACGACGAAAGCCACCGATTCTGTGGACTGGCAGTGCTCGGCCGAGCACCACTCAAGCCGTCGGATAAACCGACACGTATTTGCGCTTGCCGGAGCGGGTCTCGAATTTTACGACCCCGTCCTTTTTGGCAAATAGGGTATAATCCTTGCCGAGACCGACGTTGCGGCCCGGGTGGAATTTGGTCCCTACCTGACGGACGATGATATTGCCGGCGCGAACCACTTCGCCGCCAAATTTTTTGACTCCCCGGCGCTGCGCGTTGGAGTCGCGCCCGTTGCGAGTACTTCCCTGACCTTTCTTATGCGCCATGACAAACTCCTTATCAGAAAGTGCTTCGGTGTCACGTCTTTGGTGAGTACTGCAGACGTGATCAATCGACGTTGACTTCCTTGATTTTGATGCGTGTAAACGGCTGGCGATGGCCGTACTTGCGGCGATATCGCTTGCGGCGTTTCTTTTTGAAGACGATGATTTTTTTGTCGCGCCCGTGGGCGACGACGACATCGGCGGTGACAGTAGCGCCCTCGACATTGGGGGTGCCGACGACGAGATCTTCGCCGCTTCCGACGGCGAGTACATCGTCGAAGACAACGGTTTCGCCGTTTTCGGCGTCGCCGAGTTTCTCGATGTTGAATTCGTCGCCCGGCTGGACGCGGTACTGTTTACCGCCGGTACGGATCACAGCGTGCATGGTAAAGCTCCTATTCGTGTACATGCCCGAGGGGCCATTACAAACGGATTGCCTCGAGGCGTCTATTCCAAATCTTGACCCTCATCTTTCGGTGGGGCGCATGGCGCCCGGGCTTTGCCGGCCTCCCGGGCGTTGGTTTTCACCGCGGCGAGAGGACGTTCCAGAAAAGGGTGGCAATCAATACAGGGGATGAGCAATGACGTCAAGTTGTTGGAGAATAACCGCCGGATGCAGAGGCCGGCTATTGATCCTGCGGTCGCTGTATGCGACCTCTCCAAGCAGTGGAGATCGCAGAGAAGATCAATTTTTTTTGAAGGTGCGCCGTGTTTCCGTACCGAGATCCGATCGATGTAGGCGAACTGTTGAATTTAGACGATGAGCTGGTGCTTTCGGCATCGGAGATCGTCGATCTTTTGAGGGGGCAGATCTCGGCGAATCGAAGGCAGCGGATTGACTCTGTCGTCGCAGAGCGCACTTATTCGGTGGTACCCGTCATGGAGGGACTTCATGATCTGGGGAACGTGGCTGCGGTTTTGCGCAGTGCCGAAGGACTGGGTTATCAGGCGGCTCACGTCATCGATACGCAGTCCAGTCACAAGACATCGCAGAGGATCACACAGGGGGCGGATAAGTGGATGGATGTGGTGCGCTGGCGGCAGACTGCATCATGTGTGGCTCATCTCCGAGAAGGGGGCTATCGCATCGTCGTCACCCATCTCGATGCGGAGATGACGCTGGAGGAGGTCGATTTTACGCAACCGACGGCATTGGTGTTCGGAAACGAATTGGAGGGCGTCAGTGCTCGGATGCTTCAGCAGGCCGATGGTCGATGTGTGATTCCGATTCACGGATTCGTACAGAGTTTCAATATCTCGGTGGCCGCTGCACTGTCACTGTACGAGGCGATGCGTCAGCGAGTCGATCGACTGGGCGCACAGGGAGATCTGCAACCGAGTCAACAAGAGATCTTGCGAGCTCATTTTTATATTCGTGCAGCCAATCAGCCCGAGC
>SKPJ01000272.1 GCA_007119595.1 Myxococcales bacterium | reverse complement strand
TTGGGCACCGCGATAGAGTAGCCCGGCACCGACACCGGCGGCGAAGAGTCCCACCATATCGCGGCGCTTGAGGGCGTAGAGCCCCAGCAGGCCACCGGCGATAAAATTCGCCGGTTTGGATAGGTGTTCCAGACCCTGCTTGGATGTGGGCAGCGGCTGTCGGGCCAATACCTCATCGCCGCGGTGAATGCTCGGCGCCAGTGTTTCATGCTCGGACATAGAGGTCTCGCGGTGAGTGAAAATCAATGCAGAAGCAAAACTATAAGCACGCCCATGACCGCCTTCAATCGGTGCTGTACAAGCCGGGCTCTGGCTCTGGCGGTACCCGGACTTGAATTCCCCGGTGGGGACTCGAATGTTGACGGTATCGAGGGGAGGAATTAGTAGCAAGTGGAGGCGATTGATTGGATGCTACCAGTGGTGGAGCCCCGGTTGTACACATCATCGCACTGCGAGAAATGCCCACACCTGCTTGATCAGGACCGACACCGATGAACGAGCAACGACTCTATCTGGATTGGAATGCCACGGCGCCAATGCTGGACTGTGTACGTGAGGCGATGACCGAGGCGTTCGTAGAAGCCGTGGGAAATGCCTCCAGCGTCCACCGTGAGGGCCAGAGAGCACGTGCCGTCGTCGAGCGGGCTCGGCGGTCGGTGGCCAATGCCATCGGCGCCCCGGCCCAGGCTGTGGTATTTACCGGTGGCGCCACAGAGAGCAATAACCAGGTGATCTACGACCACGTCGAGACGACCGACGATCCCTTCGTGATCTGCACTGCCGTCGAACATCCCTCGGTATTGGAAGTCGTCGAAAGCCTGCAACATCGCGGTGTGCGGACCGAAATCTGGCCCGTCGATGAGCGGGGTCGTCTCGACCTACAGTGGCTTGAAGAACGCCTCGATACCGGTGCGACGCTCGTCAGTGCCATGTGGGCCAATAATGAGATGGGCAATATCTACGAGGTGGGCCCAATCGCGGAACTCGTCCACCAGCGGGGAGCCGTTTTACATGTCGATGGAACCCAGGCATTGGGCCGTATCGAGCTCGATTTCAAAGAGGCCGGCGTCGACTATTTGACACTTTCTTTTCACAAAATGGGCGGTCCCAAGGGGGTAGGGGCAACGGTGGTTCGCGAGGGCTTGAAGGTCGGGGCCCTTCTGGCCGGTGGTCATCAGGAACGGGGACGGCGCCCGGGAACCGAGAATGTACCGGCGATGGCGGGGCTCGACGCGGCGGCCAGACAGCTCACCAGCGAGCGAGAAAGGTGGTCCGAAACACTTCACCAGATGAAGTCGTCGTTCGTCGAAACACTGAGCGATATCGACAATGTGGAGTTTCGCGGAGATCTGGACCGCCAATTGCCGAATACGGTCAACATCGCCTTTGAGGGAGTCGACGGAGAGGACCTGCTGTTGGCCCTCGATCTGGAGGGCATCTCAGCGTCGAGTGGCTCGGCATGTACTGCCGGTTCCCTGGAGCCCAGTCACGTCATATTGGCGATGGGATACGATCAGAATAGGGCCCGGCAATCGGTGCGCTTTAGCTTCGGTCCGTCCACCGATGAAGAGCGGTTGGTGGAAGCGGGCCGTCGAATTGGCGCCGTCGTCGAACGGCTGCGTGCGCTGAAGGCGGATTGGCGTGGTTGAGACGGGATGGTCCGGCCCTTGGAGCGACGGAGATGGATCACAGCCCCGGTTGAGATTTGGCTTTGCACTTAGGCCACTGTACCGCTACCCATTTACGGACAAGCTCGGAAGTTAATTGTGGACAAGCTCGGAAGAGATCAGTGACGCAGGCAGTGTGATTATGGCGAAGCAAATACAATCAGTGCAGCCGTCGGCGTGTTCCGCAGACGCCCGGCCCGAGACTTTGGAGAGCGGTGACGCCATCGAAGCCGCCGTCAAAGACCGGGTCGTGGTGGCCATGAGCGGTGGGGTGGACTCGTCGGTGACGGCGGCCATCTTGGCCAATCGGGGGCACGACGCGGTCGGAATTTCGATGCGACTGTATTCCACCCCCCAGGAGTCGTATACCAAAAGCTGCTGTTCTCCCGACGATCTCTTTGACGCCCGCGCGGTCGCCGATTCGCTCGCCATTCCCTTTTACGTGGCCAATTACGAAGAGGAATTCCAAAAGCGGGTCATCTCCTATTTTGTCGAGGAGTATCGACGGGGGAGAACGCCGAATCCCTGCGTGGCCTGCAATGATCATTTGAAATTCGACATCCTACTCAAGCGTTCACTGGCTCTGGGGGCGAAGTATTTAGCCACCGGACATTTCGCACGCATCGATCGCTCCCGCGGTGAGCCGAGGCTTTTGCGCGGTCTCGATCGCAACAAAGATCAGTCCTATTTTTTGTTTGGCCTACCACGCAAGGCGCTGGGACGAATTTTATTTCCCCTCGGAGAAATGACGAAAGACGAAGTTCGAGTGCACGCCCGAGAGATGGGGCTGGAGACTGCGGAGAAGCCCGAGAGTCAGGAGATCTGCTTTGTCGGTGGCGGTGATTACAAGGAATTCGTCGCCGATCTTCTCTCTAGCGAAGAGACGACACCGGGCCAAATCGTCACCGACGATGGAGAGGTTCTGGGAGAACACGACGGAATCCATCAATTTACCGTCGGACAGAGAAGGGGCCTGGGAATCAGCTATCACGAAGCCCTTTATGTAAAGGCCATTCGCCCCGAAGACGGGACGGTCGTCGTCGGTGGACGCGATGAGTTGATGTCCCGCGGATTGGTCGCCGAGCGTTGCAATTGGCTCTCCTTTGACCGTCCACCGGGACCGCTGGAGTGCTCGGTCAAGATTCGATATGCCGGAGAGCCCGTACCGGCTCTGGTGACTGTGGGCGACGATGCGGACACAGCGTTCGTGGAGTTCGAAACGCCCCAACGAGCGGTGACCCCCGGGCAGGCGGCAGTGTTGTATCGCGGCGAAGAAGTTCTCGGCGGTGGCTGGATTGAGGAAGCGCGAAGTTGATCATGGCAAAAACAACATCGATTCGAAGTCCAAATCAGACCGACGACCTTCCCGAGTTGGAGGAGCGACTGCAATATCAATTTGAGGATCGGGAATTGCTGCTGCGGGCGCTGATCCATCGATCATATGCCAACGAGCACCGTTCGATTTCCGGAGACAATCAGCGCCTTGAATTTTTGGGCGATGCCGTACTCGGTGCGGTGGTCTCAGAGTCCCTGTTTCGCGAGGATGAAGAGGCTCCGGAGGGAGCGTTGTCGAGCCGCCTCAGTGAGTTGGTCTGCGAGGGCGCGCTGGTCGAGCGGGCACAGGCGTTGGAGCTGGGAGAGTTTATTCGGCTCGGCCGCGGCGAGGAGTTGACCGGAGGTCGCCGAAAGGATGGCTTATTGGCCGATGCTTTTGAGTCCCTTCTGGGGGCCCTTTTTCTCGACGGTGGATACGAACCGGCCCGCCGGGTGATTCTGGAGCAATACGGTGATTTGATCGCCGAAGTCTCAAACGGCCGAGAGCGCAAGCAATTGGAGGCCCCCGGCGATTATAAGAGTCTGCTGCAGCGCAAGGTTCAGAGCGCACGTCCAGTTCGGCCAACGTACCAGATCGTGGAGACCAGTGGCCCACCCCATGAGCGTCGATTTGTCGCCCAGGTCACCGTTGAGGGAACCGAAGTCGGGCGCGGAGAGGGCGCTTCGAAAAAACAGGCCGAACAGAGTGCCGCCTGCCAGGCCGTGGCCGCACTCGATACGCACGATGAAGGCCTGGAGGGGCTGCTGGAAAATTCTTCATCGCAACACGACGATGCCGATGAGGCGACGTGATTTACAACAGGCGGCGAGGACCCTTCTTCGCCGCGGAAACGAGGAGTAAGCAATGTTTGGTCTCGGAGTTCCCGAACTCGTAATCATCTTGGTCATCTTGCTCATGATCTTCGGCCTCGGCAAATTGCCGAACGCCGCCGGTCAATTGGGTAAGAGTTTGCGCACCTTTCGCGACTCCGTAAAAGGGGAGGACGACGAGATCGATATTGGACGCGTCGACGATGCGGAACCTGCGAAACTCGAAGATCGAGAGCCAACACAGGCGGCGCGCGATGCATCGATTCCCCGGCAGCAGGAAACCGGAGAGCGATCGCCCGATAGTGGAACTGCATAGACCAAACCCCTACTTGGCAACACCCTACGAGGTATTTCATGGGTACAAGGCTGGCGAGCATGACCGGGTATGGCAGCGCGGCGGCTACCGTAAACGGTTGGCGGGTGCGCGTAGAATGCCACAGCGTCAACCATCGCCGGCTCAATTTGCGGATTTATACCCCCGATGAGCTGCGCTGGCTCAGGCCACAAATCTCCGAGCGCATCAAGAACAACATTTGCCGCGGCAGCATTGAAGTACGCTTCGATCTCCAGCCCGATACATCTCAAAACAGGGTGGAGTTTGATAGTATTGACGAGGATCGATTTGCGGCCGTTGCAAGCGAATTAAAGCGCCTGGCGATGGACTATCGGCTCGTGGCTCCGGTTTCATTGGAGGCGGTCTGGGAGTATCGTTGCTTTTTCGATCGCTGTACCGACGAGGTCTTCTCGGAGGACACCGCCGATTGCATCATGCCCGCATTCGACGAGGCCCTCGACCAATTGGTCGCCAGTCGTTGCGCCGAAGGCCAAGGCCTTTGCCGCGATCTGCGCAGATATTGCGAATCCCTTCTCGCACTTGTCGATGATGTACAGTCACTTCGCGAGGAGGACGAAATGACCCATCATTCGCGCGTCAAAGCTCGGCTTCAGCAGGCACTCGACGAATTCGATGTCGGCGATATCGACGAGGGACGCCTGGCTCAGGAGATCGCCTATTACGTCGAAAAAGGCGATATTTCCGAGGAGATCCAGCGCACTCGCTCCCATTTGGAGCGCCTTGAAACATTACTGGATGAGCCCACAGAGGCCATCGGAAAAAAGATTGATTTTTATCTCCAGGAATTGATTCGGGAGGCCAATACGATGGGCTCAAAGAGTCAGCATGCCGAGCTCACCGATCGGGTGATTGAGATGAAAAGCATCATCGAAAAGATGCGCGAACAGGCGGCGAATGTAGAGTGAGTGCTTCGAAAGGAGAGGGAGATGGCCAAGGGTGTCCTGTTAATTGTATGCGGCCCCTCCGGGGTGGGAAAGACGAGCCTTTGTGATGCCTTGCTGGAGTCTCACCCGCGGCTCACCATGAGTGTCAGCTACACCACTCGGGAGCGTCGAGGCGATGAAATCGATGGCGTGGCCTATCACTTTGTCGATGATGCCGAATTCGCGAGGATGCGGGAGGCAAAAAAATTCGCGGAGTGGGCCGAGGTTCACGGCAATTGCTACGGTACGTCGACGGAGGTCATCGAGGGAGCATGGCACGAGGGCAATGATCTCATCTTCGACATCGACTATCAGGGAGCGCGTCAACTAAAAGAGCGCTATCCCAATGCCACGGCGGTGTTGGTGGCCCCTCCTGATTTTGAAACTCTCGAGCAGCGGCTCCGCAGTCGGGCCACCGATAGTGAGGACGATATCGAGATTCGGCTTGCCGCCGCCCGCTATGAATTGAGCCAGTATCCACTCTTCGACTTCGTCGTCGAAAACGCCGATTTCGATCGGGCCGTGGAGGTTCTCGAGTCCATCTACGTCGCTTCGCGCCACACCCGCCATCTCAAAATGGAGTGGTTGGATACCATGCTCGGCGGTACGTCGTAGCTTGGTAGCAAGCCGTTTCTGATGCTCACTGCAGCGCTTTGCGAAGCTTTTTGATGTGAAGTGAGAGTTCGGCGAGGCCCTCGTACCAGCCGATCTCCTCGGCGATGGAGCGGGCCTTTTTGAAATAAGACTTGGAGGATTTTAGATCGTTGGCTTCCAGCGCCGTGATGCCCAGATTGGTCAAGATCCGGCTCTGATTGAGCAAATCCCCTGTAGAGGCGGCAAATTGGGCGGCATTTTCAAAATAGTTTTGGGCTCGATCGATATCCCGCATCGTCAGACTCAGAGCACCGAAGTTGGACATTACACGCACCAGCCCTCGGAAATCCTCGATGGAGCGAGCCTTGTCGTAGGCGAGTTGCAGAAATTGCTGGGCCCGTTGATAGTCCTTTTGACGGATAAAGAGTGTGCCCAGTTGGTTGTAGGCGGTCCAAAATAATTTGCGGTCGTCCGGGTCCTGCAGATTGAGCTCACCCAGATTCTGGACCATCTCGGATACGTCCTGAAGCAGTTGAGCGGCTCGGGGAAGTTGATTTTGTTTCTCAAAGACCTGGGCGATGCCGAGCATTGCGTTGATCTCGCCTTTGGTGTCACCGATCTCCCGCGCCACTTTGCGTGCCGCTTGAAGATGCTTGAGCGCCTCCGGTAGCCGGCTGGACTCCAGATCGAGCATCCCGCGTTCCTGGAGCAATTCTCGCTGTATTTCCCCGTCCAGATCATCGAGGGAGGGGAGGTTATCCGCGATTGCACGGGCGTCCTCCAGTCGTCCCGATTCCCGAAGGGCGATCAGTAAGGTGCTGCGAGCGATCAACAGGATCTCATGAGATGGAGGGACTTCTCCATCGAGGAGGTCGACCGCCTCCTCAAGCTGGCTGATGGCACCGGCGTAGTCGTAGAGATCGAGCAGCATCTCACCGGCTTGTGTCAGGTAATGAGCGGCGCCCTCCCATCCCTCGACACTTCGATAGTGGAAGGCCACCATCAGCGGATATTCCAGTGGATCGACGGCCGCGTAGTCGCCGGCCTGCTCCAAAAATTCGATGATACGCGAGTGGAGTTGTTCACGCGTAGACTTCGGGAGCCGATCGTAGACCACCTGGCGGAGTGTTCTCGGCTGAAACGCGATATGAATACGCTCAAAGGCGTCGAATTCGGCCTCCAAAAAATTGAAAGCTACCAGTTCTTTTAGGCGCGGTCCCGGTTCCAGGTGCGAGGGAGTGACCTGGAAGAAAAAATCCTCTCGAAAACTCTCACCCATGACGGAGGCGATCGATAGGACGTCACGTGCTTGCTCGGGCAACGCGTCGAGTCGGGCAGCGAGCAATTCTTGCAAATTGGTCGGGATTCCGGCCTCGAGCAGATCGGAGCCACTTTCCAGCTCTCCGTCATTGCGCTGCAGCACAGCGCGCACCAGCTCGTTGAGGAACATTGGATTGCCGCTGGAGCGCTGGTGAACCTGCTCCACGATCTCTGGTTGCGGGGTAAATCCGAGAACCTGTGCGATAAATTGGCGAGACTCGTCGGGGCTAAATCCTCCGATCTGGAGGATCTCGAAATTGCCCGGAAGACCGTGGTCGAGAGCGCTTGACTCGATGCGGCGGGTGACCGTGATGAGAATGGGCTGCTTTTTGATTCCCGCCAATAGGGAGTCGATAAAGCCGATGGTGAATTCGTCCTCGACGGCGATGTCGTCGATGGCCAACAACACGGGCCCCTTCTTCATGGCAAAGCGAAGGGCGCGGTACAGCAGGGCGCCCGTGAAATGGGCGTAGCCCTCGGCGTTGTCCCACGGCAATTCGGCCAGCTCCAGGGCGTCTTCTTGTTGGCCCAAAAAGATCTGGACCACGGCGTCGATATGCTTTTTTAAGCCGATGGAGTCGCAGGCACGGCGCAGCAGTTTTTCGGGGTCTTTGTAGGTGTTGGCGATTTGCCGAATCCAGGCCCGTATGGGCGCCAGTCCGTGCTGACCGTCACGTCCGGCGTCGCGGGCCGTAAAGGTCTGCCAGCCCGTTTCGGAGAGTTTTTTGGAAAAGCGGTCCAACAGTACGGACTTACCAGTGCCGAGGTCGCCCAGGATCGCGATGCCGCCGCCGGCATTGTCTTTGACGGTGCCGGCGCGACGCATCAATTCGTCGAAGTGAGTCGGCCTCGGTACGTAGATATCGAGTTCGTCGAGATCCGATTCTTGCTCCCCCGCCGGGGTTTTGGCCTTCACGCTGACGACGCGGGCCGCTTCCGTACCGCCGATATCGCGTGTGGTATCGAATTCAACTCGCTCGCGGGTGGCTTCCCGCATCTTTTTGTCGGCAAAGATATGTGCATCGTGAACGCTTCGGGCAACTTCTACGGCCCGATCGATGGCATCGCCATAGGCATTTCCACCTTTGCGATTGGCGATAAAGACTTCGCCATAGACGAGGCTGATTCCGATATGTTCCGCCCCTTGTTCGAGGGAGCGGAACTTTTTCTGCAGCGCGAGGGCGCATTCGGCGGCCCGTACGTTGTCACCGACGCGCGCCTTCTTGGCTCCGAATAAGACCGTAAAGGTTCCGCCCAACTGACTGTCGATCTCACCTTCGTAGTGGTGGACGATGCGTTGAATGAGCTTTTTTTCCTCTGTGCTACGGCGGGCGAGCTCCTCGGGGTCGAGACCGTCCTTTCGGCGCGAACGCTGTTGGACAGCGAGCACGGCGACCTTTCGCCGTTCGCCGACGAGATTGCTCTCCAACTCATCGGCGCTAAAGGTCTCGTCGAGTACCGATGTGCCGTCGGCGATGCTGGTCGCCAGATCTCCCGCTCGTTGTTGACCTCCACCGAAGCTGCCGAAACTCCCGGAGCGGGTATATAGGCTGCTCAGCCCTGTCTGACTGGTACCCTGGGTGTGGCCCGCGTTGAGATTGCCCGTATGGCCCGGTTGTTGACCGCCCTGGACGAGACCGCTGGCGGCCAGTGACCCGGAGTGTGCGCTTTGTTGACCGGTGTTGCTCAACTTGCCGGTGTGTCCGCTTTCCAATTCCTTGAGGGCGTGTTTGAGGGCATCGCGCATCTCCTTTGCGGTCTGGTAGCGCTTTTTCTTATTGCGCTCCATCGCCTTGAGGGTGATGCGCTCGAGATTGCCCGGGATGGGGACGTCGGGGGCGAGTTCCGACGGCGGTCGAATCGGCATCTGCATCACCCGACCGATAATACTGACGGCGTCCTTGTCGTGGAAGAGTCGTTTGCGGGTCAACATCTCATATAAAATGACCCCGATGGACCAGATATCGGCCCGACCGTCGAGGTCTTTGCGCATGATCTGTTCGGGACTCATATAGTCGAAGGTACCGACGATATCGCCGGCCTGGGTGTAGGGTCCGGCTTCCATTGCCGGCCCTTTGACCTTGGCGATACCGAAGTCCAGAACTTTAATGAAGTCCGGCTGGCCCGCGACCTTCTCCACCATCAGATTGTCCGGCTTTAAGTCGCAGTGAATAATGCCGGAGTCGTGAGCCTGTTCCAGGGCGCCCAGGACCTGGATGAGGACATGGCAGATTCGCTCTGGATCGAGGGGGAAATCCTTTTTGATGATCTTTTTGAGGGTTTTGCCCGGCAGGTGCTCCATGACCAGATAGAGCATCCCACTTTTTTCTTTTCCATAGTCGACAATATTGATGATATTGGGGTGGCGAAGGCTGTTGATAGCCTTGACCTCACGCATAAAGTAGTGCTCCCCCTCGGGGTTGCTCTCGGTGGGTTTTAGGATCTTGACGGCGACCTTTCGCTCCAGCGGATACTGGATGGCGGCATAGACGTTGCCCATCCCGCCTTCGCCGATTTTGGCGGTCAACTCGTAGGTGTCTTTGAGGCGAGTTCCCAGCAGTGGATCTCTGCCTCGTTGAGAACTGGCGGGCGATGAGGCGGGGCCAGTTGCAGTCCCCGTGGAACTGGAGACCTGGCTCGGCGAGGTATTGCCAGAGGTTTCTACTTCGTCCGTCGATACGGGCTCAACCTCCAGTTCTGGGATTTCTTCTTCATTGCTCATGAGCACAAGCCGTCGGTGGTCGGAAATGACGCCGGTCTATTCTGCTTCTTCTTCGTCTTCTTCTACTTCGATGTCCATTAACTCGGCGATGATCTCTTCACGCATCTGGCGCTCTTCATCGATGAGATCTTCTACTGTCTGCTCCAGGGCATCTTCATTTTGGGCCAGCCACTGAAAGGTCTGGTCCAGAAAGTCCCCGGAGTCGGCGAGATTCACATACCAGATCTCTTCTTCTTCATGGAGCTCCAGCACAAATTCCTGTTCGCCGCGGGTCAATACAACTGCCGTCGTACCGTCCTCGGCCATCTGGATTTGCCGGACCTCAGATCCGAATCGCACCGCTGGATCGTCTGGAAAGTCAGCGGGGTCGTGTAAGTAGACGAACAGCTCACGTCCAGATTCTAACTCGGCGAGCAGTTCAGCACCGGATTGCGAACGTGCAATCTGGTGATCCGTGTGGGGAAGGTAGCGTTCGATCAGGGCGTTCATCTCCTGCAGAACTTCATAGCGGTGCTCAAAATACTGGCGCGTATGGTCGTCGGTGCGCTCCCAGGCGGCCTCGCCATCACCGTCGAAAAGTGCGTGCCGAAACATGTCGTAGGCATCCTCGGGGTTCGATGGATCGAGTTCGCTACTGCAGGCAACACAGAATATCAGGGCGGCGACGAGGCTCAGCGACATGAACAATATTCTCGTACTTGTGGCTTCGGCTGCAGTCATGGGAGCAGGTTCGTTTGGTGTCATAGAAACAATATAAAAGGGAGGCAATCATTGCGAAGTTTAGCTGGCAAGGTGGGCAGTGTAAAGTCTGGTGAAACGCTGTGCGACCCCTTTCAACAGCAGATGCGACAAGCTAGAACGATCAGTAATTTGGGAAACCTAATAAAGATATTCTGGGGTCACGGGGGCTTGGTATAGCCGTCGGCAGTCGACAATTCTGTGGGAATCGGTGGCAGGGAAAGGGCGTCAATACGGCGCTCGAACCATCGTCGCCAATAAAAGCTGGCGTCGTGGGGATGCCACTGCAGACTGCCCGGAGATTGTCCGGAGATCTCCTTCAGTACTTGTTGAGCGTTGATATTGAGGTGAGAGTCCGCCGAGATGGCCCGGCATAGTTCCCAGACATCCCTGCGGTCGAGATGGTCGATAGAAAAGCCCGCATGATGAAAGCCGTCTCGCAGCCAGTCGCGTCGCTGTCGGTCTTGGTTTTCATCCCACCAGTCGGTCCACTGTTCGACGACTCTGTGATGGTGGGTGTCATCGCGCAGATCGCTGTTGATCGCAAATCGGTGGTTGGTGAGCAATCGCAGCGCCTGGGCGATGGCGACCCGGGCTGTCGGTTCCGCTTCTTGGAGTGCGGCGATGAGTTCGGGAACCGCCGCCGGGTCCTCCAGTCTGGCGAGGGCGTCGGCGACGGGGACCGAAAGGGGAAGCGAACTCGCCGGGTGGAGGGGGATTCGGTGATCGCTGCCCAGCAGGCCGATGAGGTTGGAGGTGGAGTCGGGTTCCAGTTCAGCGAGAACGCTCGCCAACTCCGCCAACACCTCCGGCTGGCTTTCCTCTGGGATTTTGGCGTCCAGCGCCGAGGCCGCCGGCCGGTGATCTCGGAGCGCGCGAATGGCGGCGATGCGTACCTTGGGTGAGGGGTCGTCGAGTTTGTCTATGAAGCTGTTGTGGGCTCCCGGTGCGTCCAATATACGGAGGCGACGGATGGCCGTGCGGCGCAGATCGGGGTCATCGTCGTGGAGTAACTCCTCTGCCCTGCGTATGGTTTGACGGACCTTCGTTCGATCGGCCTGATACGTCGGCCCCGGTCGCCCGCGCTCACGACAACCGGCGGCCAGATCGCTTGATGAGCAATGAATGCGGATATGAAAATGATCATCGTGGGGCAGGGTATTTCCCCCAGGCTGGACGAGTACCTGGGAGGCGATCTGGCGTGTCTGCCAGTCGGCATCTTGACGACGGGCTTCTTCAAGTAGCATGCGTCGCAGAGGATTGGAGACGAAAATATATTGAAGTTCGGCAGCGTCGGACTCGATAAGGCCCTCGATAAACTTCCAGTTTCGAGGTGTGTCGAATTGAAGCACGAGATCGGAATAGTCCTCGTCCTCGCCATCTTCGGCATCCTCATTGGATTCTACCTCGGCACCGACGAAACGGCCTCGATGGTCCAAGGGCAATAAATCGGGAGGCGCCGTGGGCTCGCCATCCTCGTCGAGGACGAAAAATGCGATATCTGCATCTCGGCCACTATTATGGGAGACGGAATGCGGGATATTGCCTCCTCCCTGGCGGCCAAAATTACCGACGTAGAGGGTGCTCTCCGGGTACTCCCGGGCGACGTGGTTCGCTGCGTCTTCGACGAGTTCGATCATGGAGTCACTGCTATATTGCAGGCTCCGCTCGAATTGACGGGGTAAAATCTGGATGTGGGGATGCGGTAGTGGCAGGGGCCTGGAGTTTACCAGATAGCCCCCGGTGACGGTGCCAATGGAGCGGCTCGTCGACCGATCTTCGTCGGGCAACCAGGGAAATCGGGGATTGGCCACGCCGTAATCGGGGAGGGTCCACGACTCGGCGGTTAGCGAAGGAGGATCGACGAAGGGAGGCGGTACGGGCTCCGGCTCCACTGCGGGTTCCGGAACCTGAACCGAGTCGTCGTCCCGAACCACGGTGGTGCTCGTTGTACACGTAAGAAATCCTGCGACGAGCAAGAAAGCGACAATGAAGGCGGCGAGGGAACGTGTCACATTGATGGTCGCAAAATGAAGTTGGGCGTCAAAATTGGCCGTCGAATCAAGACTACTTCATTGCCATGGTAGCGATGACGTTCGCCGGTGACCAGCGAGCATCACTGGTCGATCATCAGCGTCTATTCTTCCTCGGGATGGGCGGCGATCATATCAATTTCGATGAGAACGTCTTTGGGCAGGCGCGAGACCTCAACGCAGGCGCGAGCCGGCGGATTATCATCGAAAAAGCCTCCATAGATCTCATTGACCTTTGAGAAGTCGTTCATGTTCTTTAAGAAAATGGTGGTCCGCAAAACATGGCTAAACTCAAGGCCCGCCGCTTCCAGCACGGCCTCCATATTGGCCATGACCTGGCGCGTCTGAAGTTCCACGCCACCGTCGACCAGATCGCCGGTGGACGGATCGATGGCGATTTGTCCACTGAAAAAGAATAGTCCGCCAAACCCGACCCCCTGGGAGTAGGGTCCGATGGCCTGGGGAGCGTTTTCGGTGCGCACGATCGTCTTTTCGGGCATGGTCAGTCTCCGCTGGGAAGGTCGAGAAGATAAAAATACAAGCAATGCTTACGATCTAAATGAGCAGGGGGGAGTTCGGCAAGTGGGAGTTGTGATTTACAATTGCGAATGATGCTGGTGTTACTACGCCGTGAGCAGAAGTTGAGTGAAGCGTCTGCGCGCCGAGAGCACGTCGAAGCGGCGTTGCGGCTCGCTCGACGATGCTACATCGCATCGCCTCGTCGCCGC
>SKPJ01000317.1 GCA_007119595.1 Myxococcales bacterium | reverse complement strand
TGGGATGCTCCATCCTGCGTACTCGCCGTCGACGACGATCCGGACGACAACAATACGCTCATCTCCGTCAATCCCGGGGAGTACGGGCTCGGTGTCGCGATCCAGCAGACCGATCCGAATCACGGCACCATCTGCATCTCTCCCAATGGTCGGGTCACGGCGACCACCGGGCAGCCGCTGGAGGCTGGTCATAGAGCTTGCGATGGAGAGATGAATTTTTTGATTCCCATAAAAACCGCAAGCGGGGCGGAATCCGAATTCGATGATCTGCGTGATTGCAAGGCCAGCGTAGAGCTTTCGGCACTTCGGGAGATCGACAAATTTTCGATGATCCACGTGGCATATGGTGGACAGGTCAGGGTGATCCGATGAAGCAATGGATAATCAGAGGTTCCGTCGACGAGCAGGGGTTTTCGCTGATCGAGCTGATGATCGCCATGGTGGTATTGGCGATCGGAATCCTGGCGACGATGGCCATGCAGTTTTCAGCACTGGCCGGGTATAGCTCGGCGCGGGAGATGACGGGAGCCAACGAGTTGGCGCGTACCGTAGAACAGATGATCCACATCGAGGCCCGCAGTATGGACAGCGGCGCCTTTGGATCGACACACCAGGCATTTGCGAATCAGCCTCGGTTTTTCGATCTCATCGACGGTGGCACCGGATGGACGCTGGCCACCGAGGGCAACGAGCCGGTGACATTTCGAAACTCCGCCGGCGAGCAAGAGCGATTTTGCGTCTACGTCGCGGGAGGCGATCTCTCCGGCATCGGCGCGATCAACCCCAATAATCCGGATGCTGACTTCATCCGGATCGCCATCGCCGTGGTCTATCCCGCTTCGGGACAGACTTTTCCGAACGGCTGCAACGACAACAGAATTACCAATAACCTCGATTCCACAGCTCGGACGACGCTGGAGACAAACGGATTTCGCGCCGTCCATCTGACCTCCGGGGTCCGGGCGACGGGAGAATGTCTGCCCGTCGGTGCTACCTGCGCACGAAACGCGCAATGTTGCTCGGGGATCTGCGACGTGGACGACGTGTGCAGCGACGGCTGATACGGCTAAATTTTTGAGTGTTTTACAGTGGAGTTTGTGAAATGTCGGCCAACGATACGACAAAAAACACGATGAATGCCCTGCGCACCCTCGGTGCAAGACCGTGGAAGCGGGGGTTTACCCTGGTGGAGTTGATGATCGCCATGGCGTTGGTGGGGATGCTCACGGCCTTGATCTACGGGCTATTCGTTCGCACCTCCGACTCCCTCACCGAGGTCGAGAATCTGGCCGGTGCCCTGGACCAGGCCCGGTTTGGTATCGATCATGTGCGCACCGATCTGCAGGGAGCGGGGGCCCAGATGACCTCCAATGCCGAAAACGACGTGTGGTTTGCGCCCAATGACGGCCGCACGGTTCACGGGGTCATGGGGTACGATGAGTGGCAGAGTGGCTCGGATCGAATTTATGGGAGTGACGGCGATATCACTGAGTTGGGGACGGAAAATCCGCACTCCGAGTTCAGCGGCATCGTCGTGTTGGGGTCCTATACGGTTCCGTCCAGTTTTTATGTCAGCTTTCCTCAGGGCGAAACCGGGGACGCATTGGATCATCAAGCGGATGATGGATCGACGACCCTGGTGGTGGAGAGCACGGAGCGCGGTTTGCACCGCTTTACGGGCTTTGATCCCTTCGATACCTCGGTGCGCGAAGGGGTATGGGTGGGAGTTCGCGACGATGATGAGGGCGATACCCCGCACACCGATTTTCTGAATGCGTTGGTCAAAATTACCGAGGATTCACTGCTGCGGGTCACTGACGGAAGCGGCTTTTCCCAGGTCAAACCGGTGACTGGCGCTTCCTTTCACGAGCGTGCAGCCGATGAAGCGGGCTCGGGAGCCGGGCGGCTTCACACCGGGCCGGCGGCTAATCAGGATTCTCACGAATTGGATTTGGAGATCGCCGATCTTCATTTCATTCAGAGTGAGGATTCCACCCTGGGCGATGAGCAGGCGGGTTTTGATCCCTATGTAGAAGACGACGTCAGCTATAACGCGGCCCTCATCGACGCCTTTTGGTATTACGTACGTCCCGCCCCGGACGACGAGCGAAATTTGCAATTGGTCCGGCATCGTGTCGACGCCGGAGAGCTCATCGATAATGCTGGCGGCCTCGATTTCGACGATTTGGAAGGATGGACCGACGGCAATACACCGATGATCATCGCCGAGAACGTCGTCGATTTTCGGGTCTGGTTTAGCTGTGCCGCTTCCAGTGACGAAGTGTTTGGCAATGCGGCGTGGAGCGACGAGTGGGAGCCCGATTTTACTAATGACTGCATCGGCGATGATCCGGGGGCTGCAAACCCACAGCGGGCGCGCTTTGCCCACGCCCGCTTGTCGACCCGTACGGAGCGGGAAAATACCAACCGTCCCCATTATACGGTGGAAGCCGGGTGGCCGGGCTTTGAAACCCCCGGCGACCAGGGAGGACGTATGAGGACCTATAATGTGGTGCCCCACTCCGATGGATCAGCCCGGGTAGTGACCACTCAGGCCAGTGTGGAATTGACCAATTTTGCGATGCGAAATGTCTCGGACTAAGAGCAATTGGGTGCGATGATGAAACGAGAGACCACTACAATCGTTGGAGAGCGCGGAGCGGCGCTGGTGATCGCCTTATTGGTGATGCTCGTATTGTCGGCTCTGGGATTGGTGGCGATGAAGGCCACCCTGGATAGCTCGACGTTGAGCAGCATGCACCGCCTTCAAATTCAGGCCAAATCATTTTCCAACGCCATCAATCAATTGGGGGCGATGCGCAGCGGTCGCCGAGCTCCGTCCTATCACGCCGAATTGCAAAATCTAGCGGGTGAATCGCTGCGCAGTGATGACCCCAATCCCACAGATCTGGATGCCGCAGATGCGCTGCGAAGGCGGGGTGGGTTTTTGATCTTTACATCGGATCCTCCCACCGCCACCACCGTTACGACGGCCTCGCCCTATCACAAGATTGGAGAGGGCTCGAGTCCCGACGACGATGATGGTTTTTTGGACGGCGATAGTTTCGTCCACGCCGTAGAGGCCGACAACCACGTCGACTACGGCTACATCGTGCGCGATATGATGCTCGGTCCCCGGGTGCCGGGATTTGGCGACGAATTTTGCTTCGTCCTCGTCGAGATTGGCTCTCGGGCCAATCTGGGGGAGGTGGACCCCACTGATGGAGTTGACGCCGATGACCGGCTTCGACGGCCACAGGCGTTGGGGCGCAATATGCAGCGGACCATGATCGGTCCCGTCGAATGTGGCGGCGGATAAGGGATGGAAGGAAGTGAGATATGACGGCGATGAATAATCAGGCCGATGAATCGAAAGGTGGCGATATGGATGACAAAATGGAAACGAGACAGCGCCGATGGTGGGTCATCGCGACCCTGTTGTGTGTGGGGGCGGCGGTGGCGGTCCTGCCGGCCATCGCCGAGAGCGGTCAGACGGAACTCGGGATCTCCCAGCCGCCGCTGGTGACCATCATCTTCGACTCCTCGGGCAGTATGCAGTGGACCGAAAAGGGGGAGGCCACCTATCCAGAGCTGGCTTATGATGGGGGGATGACGTCGACCAATGCAGAGAATCATCTCGACACCTGGGTGCACGGCACGAAGCTCAATTTGCCCCGGTCCTCGCAATTTATCTGCGGCGGGTGGTGTCATTTTGATAAGG
>SKPJ01000484.1 GCA_007119595.1 Myxococcales bacterium | reverse complement strand
GATTGCCGCGTCGAGCCCTGCGAAGAGGGATTGTTGTGCGACGAAAGCACCGGCCATTGCCAGGAGTGCACCATCGACGAGCAATGCCAGGAACACGCGGTGTGCAATAACCAGACGAATCGATGTTCCTGCATCATCGACTATCAATATTGCGACGGGGAGTGCATCTCATTGGATTCAGTGGATAGTTGCGGAAGCGAATGCGTGCCTTGTCCGCAGGTAGATAACGGTGAAGCGGCCTGTATCGAGCGCCAATGCGGTGCCGAATGCGACGACGGCTTTTATTATTGCGGTGAGGACTGCACTGCCGATCCGGGACATTGTGTCGAATGCATCGACGATGCGCACTGCACGTCACGGGACGCGCCCGTTTGCGAATCCGGAAGTTGTGCGCCCTGCACCGAAAATTCGCACTGCGCCGATGACGAAGACTTTCCCGCCTGCGATACCGATGCCGGTCGCTGTGTGGAGTGTACCGAGGAGAATACCGAGGCCTGCGGCGATTATTCGTGCCATCCCGAGGATTTCGAATGCACTGAAACGCCACGCCAGAGCGTGACCATTTGCAAACCCTGTCTCTCCGACAGTGAATGCATCGAAGACCATCACTGCGTTCCCATGGTCTTCGATGGAGAGCCGCGGGAGTCGGCGTATTGCCTTAAACTCGAGAGCACCGGATGTAATATGCCTCGCTTCCAAGTCCCGAAACTCAAGGAGAGCGTCTCCACTGGTGAGATGGATTTATATTGCAGCGTCAATGAGGATATAACCACCTGCGAAGCGGTCCACGACTATGACAGCTACTGCGAGGACAGGTATGGTGCCGATTGCGGGCATCCGGACCTCGATGATGCGGTGTGTGAGCGCATCGAGTTTGAGCCGGGACTGCGGTGTAGCTATTACTGCCAGCATTCTACCCAGGAAGACAGTCCCGAGGAATGCGACGAGGAATGGACCTGTGGAATGAGTGCCGGCACTGGATACTGCGGTGGGTATTGAGATATCTATGGATCGATCATTGGTCGCATTTTCATTGATAGCTTTGCTCATTGCCGTGGCGTGGTGGGGGTGTTCGTCATCCAGCGAGGACTGCGCGGTGACGGAGGATTGCTTTAGTGACGAGACCTGCGTTGACGGTACTTGCCGTATCGTGCTTGGGCCCACCAATGGGGCCAACGACGATTCCAACGGCGACGCCAATGATGACACCAACGGGGAGGACAACAGCGATTCCAACGCGAATCAGTCCCTTGTGGATTGCATGGAGAATGTGGGCATTTGCGGCGACCGATATTGCGAGCCCGATACACGAGAGTGCGTTGAATGCGTCCGCAATGATCACTGCGATACCAATCTGGAATGCGGCGACGAAAATATATGTCGTTGTCCCTCCGGGATGCACGAGTGTTACGGCGAATGCGTCGTCGACGACGATCCGAACCACTGCGGCCAGCGCTGCGAGCCCTGTCCCGACGAAGCGGGGGCTGAGCCCGTCTGCATCGACGGCGAATGTGATCTAGAGTGCGAACCGGGCTTTGAGTCCTGCACCGGCCCGGGCTGTGAGTTTCACTGCCTGGAATGTGAAACCCACGATGATTGCACCGACCCCGGGCGCTCCCGCTGTTATGAAGGACGCTGTCAGGGCTGTGCGACCTCCGAGGATTGCGCCCACAACGAAGATACGCCGGTTTGCGACCGCGACGCCGGCGTCTGCATTCAGTGCACCGTCGAGGAATCCGGCGCCTGCAGCGGTAACTCCTGCAATCCCGCGACCAATGAATGCACGGATACCCCGCTTCGAAGTCTCAGCTTTTGCGATCGCTGTGTCGCCGATGAGGAGTGCTTATCTACACAGCGTTGCGTACCCATGAAATTTGCCGGTCAGGACCGCCCCGACGGGTATTGTCTGTACCGAGAGAGTCTCCGCGACTGTGAAAGCCCCTTTCCAATCCACCTGCAGCGAGCCAGCCTCTCTGGATTTCCACCGACGAGATATTGCGGGATTCGCGAGGAGAAATTGACCTGCGAGGCCCTCGACGATTATTTCGACCGCTGCGACTCCCACGCTGAATGCGGCGCGCCAGATCTGGACGATGGCAAATGCATCGCCTTTTATAACGAGTCCGACGACAACGCCTCTTCGTACCGGTGCACCCACGACTGCACCGACGATCACGACTGTCATATCGTTGCGATCTGCACCAATCCCACCTCCGGTCATTGCGTGCAATACGAATGGTAGGTGGCGGTCAACGAAGCAGTCAGTGCTCATGGCGTGGATAGGAGCCCAAGACCCGGAGCATGGGGGCGATTTCGCGCAGGTGCCGCAATGCATTTTGGGAACGCTCCTCGGTGACGTTGCCCGCAAAATCGAGATAGAAGAGATAGCGCCATCGCTTTCCGCGAAGGGGCCGACTCTCCAATTTGGTCAGATCGATATCGCGCAGGGCGAAGACCGAGAGGGCTTTGAATAATACGCTCGGTTCGTCGTGCAGGGAGAAGACGATCGAGGTCTTGGCGGCCCGATCTTCCGGCGGCGTTTGGGGCTGTTGGGAGAGGACCAAAAAACGGGTGTAGTTTTCGGAGTCGTCTTCGATTCCCTCGGCGAGAACTTCCAGGTCGTAGACCTTGGCGGCCCGGCGGCTGGCGATGGCGGCCACGGCTGTAAGTTGTTTGTTTCGCACCCGTTTGGCGCTTCCCGCCGTGTCGTAGGTGGTCTGCCAGCGCACGTCCAGCTCGCGCAGATAATACTCGCATTGCGACAGCGCTTGGGGGTGGCTCAAGACCTCGTCGACGTCTTTTAGCGACTGGCCGGGAAGGGCCATCAGGTGATGGCGAACTCGCAGGCCGTATTCTCCGACGATATGAAGATCATTGCGAAGCATCAGGTCGTAGTTGCGGTGAATACTGCCGGCCAGTGAGTTTTCGATGGGCACTATCGCACGGTCGGCGCGCTCTTCGACGAGGGCCTCGAAAACCTCGTCGAAGGTCTCGCAGGGAATGGGTTCGATGTCGCTACCCAGTGCCGCCATCGCCGCCGCCTCGGAATAGGCGCCGGCTTCCCCCTGGTAGGCGACGCGGCATGGGGTTGGATCGGTGGGGCGGTCTGAGTGAGTGTCTCGAGAGTGAACCATTTTCTGTATGACTCCGGGAATGCAGGGCCTGTACCAAGACTTTTCGACCATACCACAATCGATGGCCGGCGATTATTGCAGGTTGATTAATGACTTAAGCGCAGTATGGTGACTTCTTGTTTTCCCGGTCGAAGCACGGATCTGCAATAGTGGATCCTGAGAATCGACGATTTTAGTTTCTCCAGCAGTCTGTGAGCCCCACCATGATTATCGTTTTAAAGCCCGGAACCTCCGTTGAAGCAACCAGAGAAGTCACGAGGCGAATCGAGGCCAAAGACCTCAAGCCGGTACTCCTCGAGGGAACCGAGCGCAACGTCATCAACGTACTCGGCGACGAGCGCATTCTCCAGAAATTGAATTTCGAGAGCCTCCCCGATGTGGAGAAGGCTTTTATGGTCTTGAGCCCCTACAAATTGGTCAGCCGCGAGGCTCATCCCACCGATACGGTGGTCGACGTCGGCGGTGTGCCCGTCGGAGGAAGCCAATTTGCGGTGATCGCCGGGCCCTGTTCGGTGGAGGGTCTGGAACAGATGCAGCAGACCGGCGGGGCCGTCAAAAGCGCCGGCGCTCATATTCTGCGCGGCGGAGCGTT
>SKPJ01000157.1 GCA_007119595.1 Myxococcales bacterium | reverse complement strand
TGCGCATCTGGGTTCCCGGCTGCTCCACCGGCCAGGAAGCATACACCATCGCCATTCTCTGCGCCGAATATCTCGACGGGCGTGACGAAGACCATCCCATCCAAATCTTCGCCTCCGATATCTCCGAGCGTGCCCTGGCGACCGCTCGTCGCGGCATCTACCCGCACACGATCGCCGACGAGCTGAGCGAACGGCTCTTGAAGTCCTATTTCAATAAACTCAACGACGGCTATCAGGTTGTCGAACGACTCCACGACATGTGCCTGTTCTCGCTGCACGATTTGGTGCGCGACCCCGTATTCTCATCGCTCGATTTGATCTCCTGTCGCAATCTACTGATCTACCTGAACCCGGAGATGCAAAAAGAGGTGCTCGACAAGTTTTACTTTGCGCTGCGACCCGGCGCGTTCTTATTTCTCGGTCCATCCGAGACGGTGCGCACCCACAACGACCGCTTGAGAGACTTCAATTCCAAACATTGCCTCTTTCAGTGCGACAAAAGTGCCGCAAAATACCGACACCGCCCATTCGAAGGCCTTCCCCCCCTGTCTCATCGCGACCTCTCCGATCTGAGCGACACCGAAACCGATCTCTTCGCCAACGTCCAGAATCTGGTGATGAACCGCTGTGGCCCGGGATGGGTGGTCATCGACCAGGATCGCCGCGTGGTATGCAATTCCGGAAATACCGACCGTTACCTGTCGCTTTCGAGGGGAAATTTCGAAAACGATCTACTCCGCATGGTGCGAAGCGAGCTTCGGGTCGGGCTACGCAGCGCTTTGCAAACCGTCGTGGAGCACCGTGACCAGACGGTATGCCGCCAACTATCGGTGGAAGTCGAACAGGGTATCCAACCGGTGCGCTTGTACGTAGAACTAATTTATCCCAGTGACTCGACCCGAGAGTTATTCCTGATCATCTTCGACGACGTCGGCGACCCGCTGTTCAGGCACGACACACCCGCGCGAGCTGACGATAGCGATGAGATTATCGTTCAACTGGAACAAGAATTGAGTCGGGCTCACCGAGACCTCGACGAGACAGTGCGCGAGCTGGAGTTATCCAACGAAAAATTGCGCTCCTCCAACGAAGAATTGCTGTCGATGAACGAGGAGCTTCAGTCGGCGAACGAAGAATTGGAGACCGCCAAAGAAGAGGTGCAGGCTGCAAACCACAAACTGTCAGAGGCGAATACCGATCTGGAAAATCTGCTGGAGAGTACCGACATCGCGACTCTTTTTCTGGATGAGAATCTACGTATCCAGCGCATGACTCCGACCGTCGAGGAAATCTACAACGTTCAAAAAGGCGATGTGGGGCGTCCCATCACCGACCTGACCCACCGGGCGGAACAAATGCCCCCCCTTCCCGACATCGAAGAGGTCGATGCCGAATCAGCGCCCATTGACCACGAGGTGCGCACCGAAGACGAACGTTGGTACATCCGGCGGGTGCTTCCCTACCTGGACAGCCGAGACCGCAAGCAGGGCATGGTGGTCACGTTCGTGGATAACACCGACCGACGCGAGGCCTGGGAGCGCGCGGGGCACCTCGCATCCATCGTCGACTCCTCGGCCGATGCCATCTTCTCCAAAAAGTTGGACGGAACCATCACCTCCTGGAACCGGGCCGCCGAGCGGATGTACGGATATTCCAGCGACGAAATCGTCGGCTCCCATGTCACCCGCCTCTTCCCCGACGACCGCCTCCGGGAATTCGACCGGATGAGGGAGCAGCTTCGAGCCGGCCGGCGAGTGGGTCCCTTCGAGACCCAAAGAGTCCACAAAGACGGCCGCGTGCTGGAGGTATCGCTGACCGTATCACCTGTGCTTGGTCCCGACGACGAGGTCGTCGGGGCGTCGGCAGTCGCCCGCGATATCAGCGAGCGCATCGAACGCGAGCAGACGCTCGAACAGCGAAACCGAGCCCTGCAGAGCCTCAATCGGATCAATCGCGCTCTGGCGTCGAGTCTCGGCACCGACGAACTATTCCAACAGATCACCACCTGCGGTACCGATTTGCTCGACGCCGAACTCGGCGTGTTTTTCTACCATCACTCCGAACGGGCGGTCTTCGAGCAGCAGGCCGTCTCCGGTCCGCAGAGACAACACTTCGTCGAGCTTTCTCCCGACGCAGCGAAATCGTTGTTTGAGTCGTTCCTTGAGGACGACGGCATCGAGCGCATCGACGATATCAGCGCTGCCAACGGCAGCGCCGCTTCACGACTCTCAGATGCATTTTCGGCCACTGATACAGAGTTTCGAAGCTGGCTGATGACCCCCGTGGTCTCCCAAAAGGGAGGCGTCTACGGGGGACTGTTATTCGGTCATACCGAGCCGCAGCGCTTCGACGATACCCACGAAAACCTGTTGGCCGGTCTCAGCACCCAGGCCTCGATTGCCTGGGCGAATGCCCGGTTGTACGAACAGTTGAATCAACAGCTTCACGAACGGCGAGTTGCCGAACAACGCTTGGAAGAAGCGATCGTCGAAGCACAGGCCGCCAACGAGTCGAAGAGCAAATTTCTGGCCAATATGAGTCACGAAATTCGCACTCCCATGACTGCCATCCTCGGCTATGCCGACGTATTGCTGACCTATCTAGAGGATCCAGATAACCGCGAATGTGTGGAGACCATCAGCCGCAACGGAAATTATCTGCTGGAATTGATCAACGATATCCTCGATTTGTCCAAAATCGAGGCCGGTAGACTCGACATCAATCCCCAGCCCGTCACCCCGGTCCAGATCATGGCCGGAGTGATTTCCTTGATGAATGTCCGGGCCCGCAAGAAATCACTGGACCTGGAGATCGACTTCGCCTCGCGAATCCCCGAAACGATCACCTCCGATCCGATACGACTACGCCAGGTGCTGGTCAATTTGGTGGGCAACGCAATAAAATTCACCCGGGAAGGCCGTATTACCATCGGGGTGCAACTGATCGAGGAGCCGGAACCGCGCCTGAAATTCTCTGTCGCCGATACCGGCATCGGGATGACCGAAACCGAGCAAGAGGCGCTTTTCGAACCTTTTCGCCAAGGAAGAAGTCCTGTTGGCGTCGAAAGTACCGGCACCGGGCTTGGCCTGACGATCTGTCAACGGCTGGTGGACATGCTCGGGGGTGAGATTTCGGTCGACAGCGAGCCGAACGTCGGGACCACCGTACACTTCACCATCGATGTCGGCGAACTCGATGACGTCGATTTCATCGAGCCCGGTGACGTCATTGCACGACCTCGCCAGCCCATTTCGGTGGCCACGGTGCGACTGGACTGCAAGGTGTTGGTGGTCGACGATCGACGCGAAATCCGAGTGCTCGCCGCTCACTACCTTGAGGAGGCCGGCGCCACCGTCGAAACCGCCTCCGATGGTAAACAGGCCGTCACCGCCGTGGAACGTGCCGCCCGCGACGGCGGCGGCGACGGCGTCGACGCCGTCATCATGGATATGCAAATGCCCCGCATGGACGGTTACCAGGCGACCAAAAAGCTGCGTCGACTCGGGTACGAGATGCCCATCATCGCGCTGACGGCGGCGGCAATGAACTCGGACCGGATACGCTGCCTCGACGCCGGCTGCAACGACTATGTCGCCAAACCGGTCCGTGCCGACGAATTGTCGGCACTCGTCGCCGAGCACACCGGTGCTGGAGGTTCAACCAAAGATGTCGGATTGGCAGACGACGGGCAGGCTACTTCACAATTCTCGCCGCCAGAAGACCCACAATTCCGA